>DAOQGS010000293.1:0-5058 GCA_035338675.1 Cellvibrionaceae bacterium | reverse complement strand
GTTGTTTTTGGTGGTGCTGCATAAGTTGGAGTATTTTCTCAATGCGAAAATTATCGGCACGGAGATTAAATCCAATGCCTGGGAGCTGCTGATTGCTGCGATTGCCATGGAATCGGTATTTGGTTTACCGGGTGTGGTGATGGCGCCGATTTTATATGCCTATATTAAACACGAGCTTATTCGCGCAAAATTAATTTAATTTTCAAACAACCACGGATTACCTAAGGAGACTATTTATGCGATTGCACTTAACTCTATTTGCCTTGGCCAGCTGCCTCATTGCTACCCCAGTTTGGAGCGGAGAGGCCGCCCAACCAGAAATTAAATTGACGACTTTTAGAATTGGTAAATTACACATAGGCATGCCTGCCTCTGAAGTGGTGGGCTTGCCTGGTTGTGTGTTTACCAAGGGCAAGCTTGTCACCAGCGAGGCCGATGGTGGCTGGCATCAAACCTGGAGGGCTCCCCGTTGCGGCCTTACCTTAGGGTTTAGTGCTGAGGATAAAAAGTCACCACTTAAGCTATTCGATATGAAAGTTGAGGCGCCAAGCACGCTTAAAACTGAGAAAGGCATAGGTATCGGCAGTACAGATGCACAGGTGCGTAGCCAATATCTGAGGGAAATTAATACAGAGGAATCGATCAGCCAACAAAACCTGGTATTAGGTTCGGTTTATGGCGGCGTTATATTTGAATTGGATAAGGGGCGGGTAAACAGTATTTTTGTGGGAGCGGCTGCGGAATAAGCCTATTGCCGCGATTAGCTTGTGCGAATAACCCCCGCTGGGCTAAGCCCTGCGGGGTTTTATTTTAACTGAGATTTTTGCCTGTGCTGTACCTGCGGCGCAGCAGCGCTAATAAACCTACACCCAGTAATAATTGAGCAGTGCTAGAAGGTTCAGGTACGGCGGGGATGGAAGGATCTATTGACCCTAAGGTGATGTTATCAAAGCCAACTTCGTTGACCGTACCGCTGAAATTCACTGATTTTGCAACCCCGGTAAAATTTAAGGCGGCTATTTTCCAATTGCTGTAGGGCCGGTCTAATACGGGGCCTTCGCCTAACGCATCCAATGTTAATGAGCCGAGCACATTGCCGGTTGCATCCACGCCGTCATAGATATCTACTTGGCCGGTAAAATCTAGGGTGGAGTAATAAAACGAAAACCCCTGGCTAAAACCCTCAGGTATGCTGAGATAAGCGGGCCCGGAGAGGAAAAACATAATATTGTGGGGGGAGGGCTCGCCTGCGAAGTTGGCATCTGGATCAATATCTGAAAGGCTAAGGGCGTTCTCGCTAAAGGTAACGCCATAATTGACGCCGGAGTTGCCGTCGCTATCTGCCCCTCCGCTGTAGAAGCTCTTAACCGCTGCGCGGCTGCCGACGCCGGTAAAATCAAGTTGAATAACAGATGTGGCTGCACTGGCGACTGTTGAATAAGCCAGGGTTGAGATGAACAGAGTGCGAAGCCATGTTGAGGTCTTCATAGTGTTTCTCCCAAAAAACCTCATCCTGCCAGTGATTGTGCACAAGTGCAAGGATTAATTGGATGATGTTTTAGTAAATTCATATTGGCTGAAATACCCATTCAATCCATGTTATTAACCCTGTGAGAGGTATTCACTCTTATTTATAAAGGGTATTGGTTGCCATGGTTGGGCAATCTGCAGCTGCGGTTTTTAGGGAGCCTCTGAAAAATTACCTTACTCGCCCTGGCGGCGTTGAATTTGCCAAAAAAATGCTCATTTACTACGTGTAAACTCCGCTTTTTTTGGCAAATTCGCCTAGCCAGTGCTTCGCCGCCTACATTTTTCAGAGGTTCCTTAGGTTTAAAGGCTCTCAAGATGAATTGGTGCAAATTGTGGTGTGTCACTGGGTTTGCCAAAATAATAGCCCTGTAAATAATCCACACCGAGTTTTATTAATGTGTTGGCTTGCGCGGCGGATTCAACGCCTTCGGCAATTACTTTTAATTGCATGCGTTTGGCAATCATAACAGCGCTTTCAATAATTACCATGCTTTGAGCATCCAGCTGCATTATAAAAGAGCGGTCAATTTTAATCGCTGCCACAGGGAATTGATGCAGGCGGGAGAGGGACGAATATCCCGTGCCGAAATCGTCAATATGTACTTCAATGCCTAAATTGCGCAATTGCGTGACAGTGCCGAGGGATTGGTCTAAATATTCTTCGCCAAATAAGGTTTCGGTTACTTCTAACACCAGGCGTTCAAACGGAAACTCTAGGCGCTTGAGGGTGGCGCAGACTTGCCCTGCATAGTCATTGCTGAGCAATTGTTTAATCGAAACATTAATAGCAATTTTAATAGTGCGAGCATTGTCGCCCCAGGTTTGTGCTGTTTGGCAGGCGGTGCGCAGAGCCCAGTCGCCAAGGGCAATTATGCGGTCGGTGTCTTCGGCTAAACGAATAAATTCATCCGGATTAATATCGCCCAGTACAGGGTGGCGCCAGCGGCAGAGTACTTCAAGGGCGACCACCTGGCCGCTATGGCTGTCGATAATAGGCTGATAAACCAAGTGTAATTTATTGTGTTCAATAGACTCCGCCAATGTGCGGCTTAAATCAAAACGGCGGCGCTGGGTTTCGGCATAGGTGTCGTTATACACCAGCGTTTGGCCGCGGCCATTGCGTTTAACTTCCGCCACGGTTAAATCAGCGGCTTGGATCACGTCTTTATAGTCCCGCGCATCGGTGGGGAAGTAGGCGATGCCCACGCTCAGGCCCAGGCCGAGTTTTTCGTTGTTCATTTCCAGCGGCGCTGTGGCGGCATCAATTAATTGCGTGGCCAGATGTTCAACCATTTGGCGAATATCTGGACGCTGCTGGGTAATTAATAAAAATTCATCGCCGCCCCAGCGGCCCAAGATACAGTTGGCAGGGCAAAGATCGTTAAAGCGCACGGCGATGGTCTGTAATACTTTGTCGCCCACATCGTGGCCGAGGGCATCGTTAATTTGTTTAAACCGATCCAGGTCCAAAAATAAAATCGCCGCTTCCTGGGGCTTTTGAGCATCCAGTGAATTCTCCATCCATTCAATTAAGCCGCGCCGGTTGGGCAATCCCGTGAGGGAGTCGTGGTGGGCGATGCGTTTAAGTGCTTGGGTGCGCAGGTTTACTCGGCGCTCCAAATCGGAGTTGAGGTACTGTAAATTATTTACTAATTGTTCGTTTTCCAGTTTTAGTGTAAGGCTTGCGCGCAGGAGACGATGATTGGAGGCGTGGCTGGCAATCATGGCGGCGCAAAACACTAAACCTAATACTCCAATAATTAAATTATTATTGGAGTAGAACAGCATAATAATGGCGGCGGGTATTATCATTATGGCGATATAAAAGCGGCCAATTAATTTTAGCGGTGCGGTGATGCCTGTGGCGCCGCTGGCCATGGCCGACATAATAATAAGCAGTGTGTAGTGGGAGGTGGGGGGAATTTCTTGGTGGGTAAATGTGGCTATAGCAATAGCAACCCAAACACCCGCTGCGGCGAAAAGCCCAATAGCAAAGACACCTTTCCATAGCGTGATAAATTTTTGGTCTACCACCATGGTGTTGGTGTAACGGGCATTAAAATAAAGCCCCACCGCCAGCCGCACCACTGTCATCACAATAACCAGTGCGAGCCAATGGTACACATAGGAATAGCCGTCGCTATAAAGCACGATACCACCGCCGACACTTACCGAGAGATTGACCATTAACATGGCCGGTAAATTTTGGAAGGCTTGGCAGACGAGCTGCCATTCGAGGGCGGGGAGGCGATTGTCAGTGACTCGGCGGCGAGGGGATGACGTTTCTACACTCATAAAACACCTCTAAACCGCAAGTTGAGTAACACGCTATCACTTATTTGGTAGTTTATCAGTTGGTTGATCCGATACCTAGCTGCGGCAGACCATCGGGGCGGTAAAACGAGGGGCGCTAAAACTATAGGCGATTTAGCGACTATTTGCTTAGCCTTATCTGCATAGCCCAAAACGAAAAACCTCAGCCGTCTTACATGGGTTTAACTGGGGTTTGGGTTTAACGAGATTGGGTTTAACTGGGGTTTTAGCGCCGCTCGTGTGCTGATTGTGCGAATTAACCCTGCGCGGGCTAGGCAGCCCTGCTGCAGACTCACCTGCCTTGCAAGCCGATGGCTTGCAAGGCATTGCCAGATGATTTAAGGCTTATTGATACACCCGCACATAGTCAATTTCATATTTAGCTGGAAAGCTGGTGCCTGCAGGATCGCCACCGTTGTTGCCGCCAATGGCCAAATTTAAAAGAATGTAAAACGGTTTATCAATAAATGGGTTGCTACCATCGGGGTTTTTAGTGCCGCTTAAATTCGTGTTATTCATTAAAATATCGTCCACATAGAGGCGGATGGATTTATTGTCCCAATCCATCCGCCAGGTGTGAAAGCGGTTTTCCCAATCGGGGAATTGCAAGCGCAAATTGCTCAGTGAGCGGGTGGAGGAATCCCAGCTGGCATTCCATTGATCAGAGCTGGGGCTTTTCCAGGCGACGTTGGCAAGAATTTTATTTTGATAATATTCCATCACATCGATTTCGCCGCCCTCCGGCCATTTGCCATTGCCTAATAACCAAAATGCCGGCCACAGCCCTGCGCGGGTGTCGATGCGGGCGCGCATTTCAAAGCGGCCGTACGTCCAACTGACTTTGCCGCGGGTGTGAATGCTGGCGGCGGTGTAATTGGCATTTTCGTATGGTTCTTTGCGGGCTGTAATGGTTAACAAGCCATTGCTCATGTTGATATTTTCCGGCCGCGCCTGGGTGTAATACTGTAATTCGTTATTGCGCACTAAACCTTTTTCATAACTCCAGTAGGCGTTATCCGGCAGGCCCTGGCCATTAAATTCATCGCTCCACACCAGCCTGCGCTGGGGCTCGGGAATTAATTCAAAACGCCATTGTTGATGGCTGGTATTGGCATAGGTGTATTGTTTTACGCCGCTATTAATTTGATCCAGTGCTTACTGCTCAGGCGCGATTCAATTTTGTAAAAGCCATCGCCGGTGCTGGTAATTTTCCAC
>DAOQGS010000292.1:0-5059 GCA_035338675.1 Cellvibrionaceae bacterium | reverse complement strand
ATCCTTGCATCCTTGCATCCTTGCATCCTTGCATCCTTGCATCCTTGCATCCTTGAACTCTATTCCAGTTCATCCCAATAAATTTCCGCCAACTTCCACTGGCCATTTTCCTTTTTAAAAACGAATCCTTCAACCCTCTGTCGCGCCGGATCCTGCTCGATCTTGGGCGTCGAAATGGATTTAATCTTTTCGTAGGTCGATTGCACAACCCGCTTTTCGCCCTGATACTCACTCACCTCGGTTGCCAGGATGGCGGAAAATGTCTTATCAAAATCCTGTGCGGATAACTTCTTTGGCTTGATGCCATCGACCGCGCCGCGCAGCAGAATTGAAGTAACACTCAGGTCTTGAATTTTCTTAAAGTCTTTGTCTATAAACGCCTTATGAAAATTCGCCCAATAAATTGCAAAATCGGATGGCGCAGGCTCCTTGGCAATCGCGCAGCCCAAAAGTAGCGATGTGACAAGCCAAAAAAAACTAAATTTTCGAATAAATGACATGTAAAACTCCAATTTATTTCGGCCATCTATGGCCTTTAAGTTTCCACGAACTCTTAGGAAAGCGCGACTCCTTCACCTGATCACTCTGGTTGCCACCGAGTAGCACATAATGAGTTGAGGTTTCTTCCACTAAGAATCCTACGTGGTTGCCACTGCGGCTTAGTGAGCTATTGGCCATGGAAGGGTTATGGATAACGGTAACCGCCCCTGTCTTGGCGCCTGCATTTGTCCCCCAATTAACAAAACTAGCTGCAGCAGCGCTTTTGGTGCCTGTTTTCTCAGCCTTATCCAAACACCAATTAACAAAAGCTGCACACCAGGCGGTTTCATCTGACTTAGTTGTCAGCGTGGTGGCCTTAAAATAGTCCAAAATACGGCCATTTGCCGCACTACCGGGCTTTTCTGCCACGCCGATTTCCTTTTTCGCTATCTCGAACCAGGCGGCGCCAGATGTATGTGAAGGTGACGCTGCCGGTGAGGGCGGCGGCGCAGCCACAGGTTTCCCGTCAAGTTTTGCCCCTAAAGCGGCTTGAGTTTTAGGCCCTGCAATACCATCGACACCCAATTTATTTTTGGCCTGAAAGGCCATCACTGCTCGCTCGGTCTTGGTGCCGAACTTGCCATCAGTGGTCAAAGGCGGGTTGAGTTTTAAGACTGCATTGAGTTGCTCCTGCAGGCGTTTTACCGCATCGCCTGATGAGCCATTTTTTAAAACAGTTGCCATATAGACTCCGTATGTGCTCTAACTTTAAATCTTGAACTCAAGCCACCGCATAAATTGGGCGATTGGTGGCCTGTAAAATTCAATACCGGTAGGTAATTATGCGTTCGGGTAAAAGAGAGTTAAATTCCGCTGACAAGGCTGCAATGTTCTAAGGCGGCCCGCACTTTATTTAAATCAAGCACGATCTTCAAATACTATTATTTAAAGTTCAAATACTGTTATTTAAAGCGCATTTTGCGCCCCGTAAAAACCTCCATGGTATTCCAACCGGATGCTCGTCTTGCAATCTCCAGCACAGACTAATTCCAAGAACTTTAATCCTGCAATGCGGAATTCAAGCTAATTTATTCTCATTTATAAACCGCGTAAAAAATACTATTGGAATCTAAAATTGTGCGCAATCCTACCTTGCCTAAAGATAGGGCCGTGGGGCTTAGTCTTGTAAAAATGTTCAACGGTAAGTGCATGCCAACTTGAAAGATAAGCATATGGATGAGTATCGCAGCTTTTAATGGAGGTACAGCCAAGTCTGTTCATTGGTATATTGCTGAACTTAAATTTAAATGCTTCTGGCGCAATTCAAGTGGCACCTAAATGAACACAATGCCTCGAATCTGTGGTGGCAGTTAAATGTCAAAAACGTGATGCGCGGCACGCTTTGGTTTTTTTAACTTCTTTTCCCCTAATCATTCTAAGCCTTATTGAAGGGGATCGAGACCAGCCCTGAGTTAAACCGCGCTAGCCAGCACTTCGCCGTTTACATTTTTCAGTGAGCCCTAAATATTTAGAGCAGTATTTATTATCTCGTTGGGCAAGCTCAGCGCAGTAAACCGGCTGTGTTCTATAAATACGCTGGGTGGTAAAACAATAGGTGCAGAATATTGATTATGTGCCACACTCGTGATGAGTTTTTAGTGCAGTTTGGCGTTGGAAGGCGGCTAAGTAGCCATTATTTCTAATAACCTATCCCGCGCCTGTGTCACCCGCACAAATTCCTCCTGGTTGCCGCCGTGGTCTGGATGGGTTTTTTGTGCGAGGCGCCGGTAGGCAGCATTAATATGCGATTTAGTCAGTGTGCCCTCGGCCGGTAAATTTAGGGTTTGCCGCAGGGCTTTTTCGTTGATCGCTGCACTGGAATTATTGTGCATATGGCGGCGCTGATTAAAACGGGCCTGCTGCTCATAGGCGCGGACCATAGCTTCGCGCTTAAGCCTGATTGATTCCCGGCGCAAGTGCACTTGGTCCTGCTGCCATTTTTCGGCGGACATAATTAAACAGGCCTGGTAATTTATCGCTCCATACATTTGCAGTGCATCAAAATTAAATGGCCCCACCATGTCGTAGGGTTCATCCAGCCAGGCCAGGGTGGTGTTGTCACAGCGCTGGGTGCGCTCAATGGTTACTGTATCCACTATGCCGTAGGCGCCATTCCAAATCACCCAGTGGTTGTTTTCGTTTAAAGCGGAATTATTCACGGTCGCTCTCTCCAGTGGTTTACACGCGCTTAGTGTTGTGGCGATTGTTATTAACCCGGCGGCTTTTTAGGGCGGGTAATTAATTGTTGCGATGCCCGTTAGATCTTGAAATACCCGCCTGGCCGCGACTAATGCCCCCTCCATATAACCGCCGTGCTGGCGAGCGGTTTCTGTACCGGCAAAATATAAACGCTCGCTCCAGTGGTCCAGTTGTAACCAGGGGTGGTTGTAGCTGGGGTGTTGGCTCGGCGGTACGGCATCCTCGCTGCAACTGAGCAGAGCTTCGCAAAACCAATCTTTAAACCAAATCGCTTGCACCTTGGCTGCTGCAGGGCCAAATAGGTGAATTAATTGAGCGCGCATTAAACCTTCTAAATCGGTGCTCCAATTGGCCCGACTATTAATGCGCAGGTGTGGCGGCAGCGCCAAAAATGCCCCTAATGCAAATTGATTTTGGCTACAGGCATCAAAGAGTTCACCCAAAATGGCCCCTGGATACTGGGCTATGGCGTTGCCGGATAATCCCTGCGCGCGCCAAAAAGGCTCGGCAAATTCAAAAATCACTTTTGCCTGCCCGGCCATCCAAGTCGGTGTTGCGCCCATGATAGTGCGCAATGGCTTATCTAGAGGCGGGTTAAATTTTATGGTGTGTTGAATAAGGCGCGGTGGCATTGCCAATACAGCTTGGGCTGCGATTGTGTGCACTGGCGTGCCGCACTCGCTTAACACCAGTTCAACTCCGGCCGGGTGTTGATTAATCTGGACTAAATGATGGCCAAAATTTATTGCCGCCGGGTCAATGGCATTTAGTAATGTTTGAATCAGTACCTGCGCGCCGCCGGAAATGCGTTTGGCCTGGCCATAACCCGCTGGGTCTTTAAATACTTGGGCGGGCAACTCGCGGCTGGTTTGATATAAAAACAGACCACTTTGCCATTGGGGCAGGGTATTAATAGTTAATTGCTGTAGCAATTGATCCAACTGCCGATGCTCGTGGGGCCAATACCAGGTGGGGCCTAAATCAAAGCCATTTTGGCTGAGAATCCGCCCACCCATGCGCACAGCCGATTCAAATAACTGAAATTGAATACCTTGCTTTTGCAGCAACCAAGCAAGATAAACCCCGCACAGGCCTCCGCCAATAATGGCGACGGGCAGGGGTTGGCTCATGTTGCATAGCCGTGTGGTGTTGTGCGTAGGCTGCCGCTCCAGTGGGGCAACTGCAGGCCCTCATGGCCTGGGGTGGGCATGATTAATTTGCGCCGCACAATAGCCCATTCATCCTCGCCATTTTTGCCCACGCGAATACTCAAACCCCAGGTTATGGGTGGTGCGGCGGGTACCCAGCAGCCTATTTTGGTGGGCGCATAATAACGCTGTAGAAAATAACTGGTGTATTGCTCCAGTACCGTAAGGCTAGTCACCGGGACGCCGTCACATTCATTAATAATTGTTTGGTAAATAGGCATATCGGCGCGCAACTGTTTATGTTCTTGCCATAACACTGGGGTAAATATTTGGGTTAAATATTCAGTATCGTCAAACAGGGTATTCATTTCCCCCAAAACCACTGCTGGGCCTTGGGTCTCATTGGTATGGGTTAATAGTGTGGTTTTACCATTGTGCAGATTTAAAAAGCGCTGGCTTGTTACAACGCGCAGTTCTGCAACCTGAGCAGGAAAATATTCCGCTTGGTAGTCCAATTCAAAAATGGGTTGCATGTGTAGTTGTATTGCGCCTTCCGCATTTATTAATGCAGGCCCCACAAGGCGGCAGTTAAGAATGCGCAAACTGTTATCGGCAAGGGCAAAATTACCTGCGTGCACATTAATATCGCCCTGCCGCAATTGAATGTGTTTGGGCAGCTGGGCGCAGTCGAAGTTGCTATCCCAAATCACAATCTGCCCCTTGTATTGCGCCCTCGGAGCATACACTGGCCCTTGGCCTAAATCTGCGAGCCTGTAAGGGGCGGCAAGGCCATGCACACCCGCCCAATCGCCCTCAACCTCAAGGGGTACACCTGGGAATATATGCGGGCGCCCGTAATCTCGCGGTGGGGTGCTGTTAATTAGGCTTAGATCTGTGGCCATAGCTTGGGTTTGTAGGATTTAAGACGTAAACCTAAGGGGACCATCAGAAACTGTGCCATTTATTACTCCGGCGGCATTTAGTGCCGGGTTAATAGCAAACAACGGCAAATAGCTAATAGCCAAATTGACGAGCTAATCCTAGGGCTACGCCCAACGCATAAGGCGACTTTACCTGTTGTATATCTGACATTCCTAACCGCTTGCGTGTTTACGCCTTTGGTGGTGAATAACAGCGAGGAATGAAGATGATAAGTGGTGCAGGTGATTTCT
>DAOQGS010000291.1:0-5104 GCA_035338675.1 Cellvibrionaceae bacterium | reverse complement strand
TGAACTACATCAAGGATCAGCAGGAGGTGAGCATCTCCATGTTCCGCGGGATCCAGGCGGCCGAGGCCATCAAGGGCTTCGCCGAGCGAGCCCGGGAGACCGCCGCCGCGGCCATCGAGACCTTCGGCGCTGCGGTGGCCATCGCGGCGGCGACCGAGCCCTTCATCGTGGCCTCCGACATCACCATCGGGGCCCTGGAGGTGGAGCGGGAGAAGCTCCAAAACGACATCGCCAACGTGCAGACCGAGGCCATGTGCGACTACGCCACGGTCGACTCTCGGGCCCTCATCTCCAACCTCTGGCTGGAGATGGTGGTCCACGACCTCGAGATCCTCGGCAAGGCCGACGAGCTCAAGGTCGCGGTCTCGGTGGTGGGCAAGGAGCGAAACCGCGCCACCCGGCTCATCCAAGATCAGCGGGAGTCTGAGCAGCTGGCCATCGACGTAGAGGCGGCGCGCAACGATCCCAACGCCCGCATCTACAAGAACGATGACATCCTGGCCGCGGATCGCACGTTCCGGGCGGCGGTGCGCGAGGCCTACAAGGCGACCAAGGTCTATGAGTACTATACCAGCCAGAGCTACGCTCACCTCGGCGACCTCTTCTTGGTCCGCCTGGTGACCCACGGCGACATCTCGCTGGAGAGCTACGTGGCCAACCTCAAGGAGGCCTTCGTGGAGTTCCAGGATCAGTTCGGCAACCCCGACGTGCGGGTCCAGGTCGTGTCGCTCAAGGACGACGTGCTGGAAATTCAGGGCGACCACCGCGAAAAAATTAAATCCTATCTGGAACAAAAAGGCTTTAAGGTTAAATTGGCAGGCGGTTAGAGCATTCATACCCTTCCGTCATTTGTGTTCCATTATTTCCCATCACTTTAAGCGCGCGATTAAACATTATGAAACCTGGCAATACCGGGGTGTCCCGCCTCATTCATGCGTTAACTTACTCTAAACAAGGCTTAATTTTCGCGTATAAAAACGAAGCGGCGTTCCGCCAAGAAATATGGCTTGGGGTGATTTTAATTCCAGTTGCCCTGCTGCTACCTATTGGGCTAATCCACAAAGTTACTTTGATCGGCAGCCTGATCTTGGTGGCAGTAGTTGAACTGTTAAATTCAGCCATAGAGGCGGTAGTGGATAGAATTGGCCCAGAACACAATGAATTAGCGGGCCGAGCCAAAGATATGGGTTCAGCAGCCGTGATGCTCACGCTCGTTGTGGTTGTGTTACTTTGGTCGGCTGAACTCTACAGCTTAACTCGCTAATTTCGACCTTCTCGCCGCAGTTGGCAGCAACTGTTATTTAAATTCCATGGGAAAAACGCAGGCGGCATACTTAATCAGAATATCCCAAGGTCTGGCGGTGCTAAGCATTACAGCGGATAACCAAGGCGTACAACACAGTCAAAATTCTGACCAGCAGGTGCCAACCAGCGCAGATTATCTGGCTAAACATATGATTTTAAATGAAAAAATTCTAAAACTATAAGCTGGCATAGTATTCGCTTTTGATCACTTAACCGTCAAGTTGTCATCAGGATGTCCATATGCCCAAGCCCGCGCAACCTAAACCGTCTATAGTTCACGTTAATGCAACAGCGGCAATAGACCCGGTAGCGCCAGATTGTGAATCCGTATTGCGCGAACAGCGCTTCCGCTTAGCCCATGAATTGCAAAGCTCCCTTGATTTGCGCGATACATTAAGCCATTTTTTTACCCGCGCCCGGCAAGTGGTGAAATTTAGCAGCTTAAATTTTATCAACGATGCAAAACGACTGAATGTTACCCTCGGTAGAGGACAAAAACACCGAGTGGAATACAATTTATCCGGTGATAATTATCAGTTAGGCCTGTTGAGCTTCTCGCGGGACAGTCCCTTTTCAGAAACGGAATTACAGGGGCTGGAAATATTATCAGGCATTTTGTTTTATCCACTGCGCAATGCCCTACTCTATCGCGAAGCACTGGATAATTCCCTGCGCGATACACTAACCCAAGTAGGCAATCGAGCGGCCATGGAAATGGCTCTAAAAAGAGAATTGGAACTGGCTAAACGCAATAATTTGCCCTTAAGTTTACTCGTCATTGATATAGACCACTTTAAGCGCGTAAACGACAGCTGCGGCCACAGCCTGGGGGATCAAGTATTAACCCATATTGCCGCCATCATTAAAGACTCGTTACGCCAAACCGATCAAACCTTTCGCTTCGGCGGTGAGGAATTTGTGGTTATTTTATGTGATACCCAAGCGAGCGCCGCACAAATGGTGGCCAACCGCATACGGCTAAACGTACACGCATCCACTTTATTTGCAGCGCGGGATATTCATTCGTCCGTCAGTATTGGGCTTGCCTATCTGGCACCGGATGATGATCGGGACAGTTTATTTAGCCGCGCCGATAGCGCTTTATACCTGGCCAAACAAATGGGGCGCAATTGTGTTGTCAACGAAACCGAACTGGGTGCAACCAACCTGTGCCAGGAAGCATTGATGTAATTCAACCAGTGGAGTATAAAAAATCCTACTGCCTCAACACATTGTTGTGCTGACCCACCCCACCAGTTTTATCGCATAAAAAGCAATAATTTAAGCACCTAGACGCCCGAACGCCGGTGATACCAATTAACCGGCCGGGCGAATTTTTCTACCTGATCGGCCACATCCAAAATTAAAGCAAACAGTGCCATACGCACTAAAATGCCATTATCGGCCTGACGGAAAATAGCGAGATTAGGGTTCTGATTTAAGTCATTATCCAATTCGTTTGCCTCAGCGCGAGAATCGCGGGGCAGCGGATGCATAATCACAGTGTTCGGTTCGCAGTATTGAGTATAAATAGCCTGGTTCAAGCGAAACCGCCCGCGATACAGATCAGCTTCTGCCTTAGTAGAAAAACGCTCTTCTTGAATACGGGTGGAATAAATAATATCGACACTGCCAATACTCTGGGTTAAATCGGTTGAAATACGCACCTGATGACCGGCGTTTCTCAGCAGTTCAACATATAACTCAGGCATAGCCAGCTCCTGAGGGGAAACCAGAGTTACTTGTACATTAGCAATTAAACCCAACAGGCGACACAGTGAATGCACTGTTCGACCGTGTTTTAAATCGCCAATCATCGCGATGCGTAACCCGTCTAAGCTGCGGCCAAAATGCTGTAATTCTTTGGCGATGGTGTATAAGTCTAATAATGCTTGGCTAGGGTGCTCATTGGCACCATCCCCACCGTTTACCACCGGCACTCGGCTGGCGGCGGCAAATTCCGCCACTGAACCCGCCGTTGGGTGGCGCATACAGATAATATCGCTATAGCCGGATAACACCCGGGCCGTATCGTATAAAGATTCTCCCTTGGTCAACGAGGTGCTTTCAAGGCCCGTGGTTTCACGCACATTGCCACCCAATAAATTAAAGGCACATCCGAAGCTTACGCGGGTGCGGGTACTGGGTTCAAAAAACATATTGCCCAAAATAGCACCCTCTAAAACTCGGGTTACTTTTTGGCGCAGCGCAAACGGCGCCATAGAATCGGCCACGGTAAAAATGTGTTCGATGTCGGCGCGCTCGAATTGGTCAACCGACAATACGTGTTTACCCGCTAATGACATTTGAGTCCCCATTTAATATTTAATTAAAACGTCTTACCAACAACATTTAGGTTTTAACCTAAAGGTCACAGCTACATCCTCTACATAACGATAGAGTTGCTGCAGTACAATTTTTTGCTCTTTTGTGAGCGCCTGTGTTTCATCAATTGTTCGAATGCGCATTTTAAGTTGATCACAGGATAAAATTCCCGGCTCCCCATCTGATAACCGCCCGTGACAAAACTCAAACCATTGCTGCTGTTCTCGCTCGGTGAGCGCGTGGGGAAAATTGCGGGCCTTATAGCGCAGCAACATCGCCTGCAGGCGTTTATCACTAAAACAAAATTGCTCCGCCGTAATTTCTTCGGGCTTTGCGGTGCGCAGGGCTTTGGCAAGCTGCATATCACCATTCGGCAAAAAACCATCGTACAACTTGCGCTCGGGATCTTCGCGCGGTGCAAATGTATTAATGCTAAATGCCGCCTGCAGCTTTTCAGTTAAATCCAGTTTTATCAATTGCTGCCAATGGATTTCACACTGTTGTTTGTCAATCTTTAATCGCGCCTGTGTTTGGGCATCAAGCAACTTAGGCGTAGCAACAATAGGCGATTTATTCAGGTGAATGGCTTTAATACTCGGCCGTGGCGGACTGTCTTCGGTTTGTGTAGTAAATAAACGTGCAGCAAGTTCTTCTGCACTTAAATGAATCCACTGCTGCGGATCTTGCGCTAAATTAACTACCAACACCGCATTTTTATTGACAGGGTGATAACACAGCGGCATTACCAAGGCGGCATTGCCCTGCTCAATCGGAAATTTAGAGCTGATATGCAGCAATGGTTTTTTTTGGATAAGATCAATATGCGCACTGACATTATGTTTCAAACGCAGGTTATAACAATAGTCGTATAGTTTTGGCTGGCGGGTTTTAATCAACTTGGCCAACGCAATGGTTGCGGCCACATCGGAATAGGCGTCATGGGCGGCACCGTGTTCTATACCATTGGCTTTAGTGAGCAATTCTAATTTAAAACTCACCCGCCCCTCCCATTCGGGCCAATTTAGGGTGTCGGGTTTGAGCGCGTGAACCAGCCTAAGCATATCGAGAATATCCCAACGGCTATTGCCATTTTTCCATTCCCGCTCATAGGGGTCATAAAAATTGCGGTAGAGGGTAAAACGGGTGACTTCGTCATCAAAGCGCAGGCTGTTGTAGCCGACCCCACAGGTGCCAGGAACTGCTAAAGCACCGTGAATTGCCGCGATAAATTCGGCTTCTATAAGGCCTTCTTGCTGAGCTTTTTGCGGCGCTATGCCCGTTACCAAACAGGCTTCAGGATTGGGCAAAATGTCTATTGCGGGCTGGCAGTAGAGCCTGAGTGGCTCTTCGATAATATTGAGGTCTTCATCGGTGCGCACACCTGCGAATTGGCAAGGCCTATCAATACTAGGGTCTATGCCCCAGGTTTCGTAATCGTGCCAGTAGAGAGTGTGCATAGGGGGCCTTTAAATTT
>DAOQGS010000290.1:0-5105 GCA_035338675.1 Cellvibrionaceae bacterium | reverse complement strand
GGCGTTTATCGAGCATAGGATCCTCCAGTGGCAGCGCCTACCATAACAAAATAAACCGCCCTAGCCCATGCGGCCTTTGCAACCACCTGCCGCAGACTCACCCGCCACTGGCCTAAGCGAATAAAACACTAATCGATGTGCTCGCACTCGTCAGAGGCGGAATACTCCCCTAATCCTGAACGAACGGGTAAAAGTCAAAGTTACAATCGAAAAAATTATCAAGTAATTTTTCAGGCAGATACAAACCTATCCGCCTAATAATCCCGTCCGCGCGCTACTGTTGCTTATTTCTCTGCGTAAAAAACTTTGGTAGCGACGCGACAGCATTAAAAGATCGCCATAAATTTGCCGAATCTATTTACAACAATTATCGCCCAACGGTGTTGGGCAGGTGTTCAACCTCAGCTTAAAAAATACCATCATGCTAAATACCTGCAAAATAAAGCTACCGGCCTCGTCATTAAAATCAACAACTGAATTTGCACGGTTACTGGCACAGATATAGCAATGCGAAGGCCGGGCTAATTTAAGGGAAGCCAATTTATTGGCGTCAATTGTTCGCCCACTCAAGGAGTTGCTCTAATGGCCGAAAATATCGGCCATTACCCAGGCGTGATGACGGCATTTTGCGTCCATTAGGTGCACTCGTTTTTCTGATGTACATTAACAGGATATAAATATGAATTTTTTAGTGCGCCACTTAAACACACCAGCCTTCGCTTACCGATTACTCTGCACAGGATTATTAAGCTGTGCTGCCGCAAATGTTAGCGCCGATGCACTTACCCCCACTACACTAAAAATAAAATACGAAATTACCTGGGACGATACTTTTTTTAGCCCCAATGCCGCACAATTTAATTTAGCAACCACCAGCGAAACCTGGGATGTAACCTTTAAAGTAGGCAATGAATCCTTTGTGGTGGAAGGCTCCGGCACACCTGTACCTGCTAGCCTCAACACAGTCGAAGGTGCTGACCTGGCCAGCTCATTTAATATTGTATCCACCAGTGAAATCCCCTCCAGCAGCGACGCTGCACGCTTTGATACACTCACCAGCCGCGACGTGTTTAAATTTGAATCCAATTTATTAAATAGCAACACCGAATTCTTCAGTATTACTGACGCCTTATTTGGCCGCTATGTACCACAAACCGGCAACCAATTAATAACCTGGTCTAAAACCCGCCAAATTACCAGCCCGCAAATTTTGGCTGGCACTATCGCACGCACCACAGCCGGTATTAAAGCTGCCCTCAATAACCGCAATTACACCTATCAAGTCACGGATAGTTTTTTAAATAACGTATTGCAAACCGCCTACAATAAAACAGGTACAGCGCGGGTGGTGTCATTAACCGAAGTCACCGACACCGGCCCCACTCCTGCCCCGGCCAGCTGTAAATACGTAGTCTATTCCGACTGGGGCACAGGTTTTAACGGCGCAGTCATTATCAAAAATAAAACCAACCAACCCATTACCGGCTGGCAACTTAACCTAACCCTATTAGGTGGCGGTAGCATCAGCCAAATCTGGGGTGCGCGCATTTTGGGCTCCGCACCTAGTTACAGCGCAAGCTTCTTATCCTGGAATGAAACCATCTGGCCAAACCAAGAAATCAACTTTGGTTTTAATGGCGTTAAAACTGCCGGCCAAAGCGCTGCTGCCAGTGTAAGCGGTGGAATCTGCCAGTAAGATATACACAGGGAAGTGTGCTCCTATATTTCAAAAGCTTTGACAAGCTCCATTTAAAAATACCTCCCCCTAGCCTAAACGCTCTCTCCAAGAGTTTTTGTATTAACCCGGCATAAAAAGCCGCAGGGTTAATAACTATTCAGCGTACCCTATTGCCCTCTCCATTCGGGCGGCAAATTAAGGAAAATCAGCCAGGGAGCATAATTAATTCGCGGCGCAGCAGCGGTGACTACAGATAATTTCAGACAGCAAAAAGAGGGATTTTTTGACGGACCCACATGGATATATTCGCGGCGTGGCTGCAATAACCTGTATTCATCACTGCGGGCTCGCAGCACTCAAGAATTCACTTGATGGTTTCCAGTCGGCGCGAGAATAACGTCCAGTTACGCTAAAAAGGTATCGAACTAAAAGGTCGTGAATAGTTACGAATTTTTAAACACACTTTTAGCCTGCGTTCGCAACGCTTGTAATTTTTGTCATCAATGTGCAACGCCGCATTCACAAATCGACTATCTGCCAACCACCCAAAGGGAGGGCTGCCTGCGCTCACCAAGACTAAATCGCCATTAAGAACCCACCAATAATAGTAAAAGATTCTTACAGCAATCCTGCACCGCCCAACCACCAGTGGTTTAGCCCCAATGGCTCATATGCAACAGCACTTGACGGTATTATTTCACAAGCTATCAAATTAATATCGCTGTATTAGCATGTTATATTGTTTTCCTCGCACACCTATCGTCAACGATCTGTGCGATACCCTCCATTTAGATAACACATTTATAGCCTTAGGCATCTGACAGACATTGGGATGCTTATCTAGGATTTAACAAAAGGGACAACACATTCAGGCACCGGCACCTGTGCTGTGGGCGCCCATTATGGATTTATGTGTTATTAGCGGCTTTTGGGGGCATTCATCACCTTACCCTTTCCGATTAATTCAAATGAGGCTTCCGTTATGTATAAGAAATTATCTGTTGCAATCCTTACAGGCGCCCTATTCTCGCTGCCAGTTCATGCCGCCAATGTTGTCATAGACCCCAGCAATTCCACCCACAATCAAGGCGATGTTTTTTCTGTGGATGTTTTAGGGAAAGGTTTTACCACCGCTCTTGATGCCGGTGGCGTTAATTTATCTTTTGATAGCACTATTTTAGCCATCGCCGATAGCAGTAAATTGCCGCTGGGTGTGAGCAATAGTGTGCAGTTTAAAAGCCCATGGACCTTAACATTCGCACCTAGCATTAGCGACGGATCATTAAATGACGCATTATTTTTTGCCGATAGCGCTCCAAGCGGAAATTTTTCAATTTTCACGGTTTGGTTTGAAGCTACGGCGCCAGGCACCAGCCCCTTAACCCTAACCGAATCCACGCTCAATCCTTTTGCCGGTGCAGGCGGCGGGCTTGCGGTGAGTCTAACCAATGCACAAGTCAGTGTTGTGCCTTTGCCACCGACAGCCTGGTTATTCGCCTCAGGCTTAGTGTTACTGGTAACTCAGCGTAAAATTCGTGCCCAACGCGCCGCTTAATAGGAGGCTGTTATGCTAATTAATAACTGCAAAAATCGCAGCCCAGCCGCGCACCTGCGTTGGTTCCTGGGCGCGTTTAGTGTTTATTGTATTACGGCAATGCCGCTGGGTTTTGCGGCCATTGAAGACGATAGTGATGGCGATGGCATTTTGGATGTGGTCGATAATTGCACCAAGGTTGCCAACAGTAACCAGCGGGATACCGATGGGGACGGCTTTGGCAACATCTGCGATGGCGATTTAGATAATAATGGCATCGTCAATTCCCTCGATTATTCAGCATTTAAAGCTCGACTCTTTAGCCGCGATGCCAATGCCGATCTCAATGGCGATGGTATTGTCAACTCCATCGATTTCACTCTTTTTAAACGTCTATTACTCAAAGCACCTGGGCCTGGCAACCCCAGTGAAGCAACCTTTGTTGATGCACCACCACCAGTTACCGATGTGCAAATTTTTAAACTCGAACAACCGGTACAGGAGCGCAATGCGGCCTTGGCGGCATCATTTAGCCAAGTAACTGGGCTTAAACCCGTCATTTCATTTAATTTTGAAAATAGCACTGTGGGGCTGAACGACCTCGGATTAGAGCCAGACGCAAAAGCTGGCGATGGCATCTACTCGGGTTATTTAAACCATAATTTTGAAGCAGAAGATAAAACAGCTGCCAATTTTCAACAGCGCTTAAGCAGCAGTGAAACCAAACAACCGGTGTTATTTTCCGGTCGGGATGTAATTGGGCGCAGCGCTCAGCCTTTTGTTGAGCCCGCAATACAAGCGGATACTCGCGCACTCCCGATTAAAACATCAGTGTCGGCCAGTCTCGTTTTACAGCCACTGGATCTTGTGCCTATTTTACCGGTCGCCCACGATGCCGCCCGCAGTTTAATGATCACACACCGCAATGTAGTGGCAGACCCAACGCGCACATTTGATCCCTGTGATGTGGATGGCGACAATAATCAGGGCAACGTCAACGGCGCCTGGTCATTTAAAACCCTCATGACCAATATGGCCAACACGGCGGTGAGCGGAATTTCCGCGCAGGAATTTACCCATAATTGGATCAATAAATGGATGAGCAACCAAAGCGTCAACGGTTTCACAATAAATGCGCGGCCCAATTTCCAAAACTTTTTCCCCGGCTGGAATCCGGCAAACCCGGCCACGTTGAATATGAATCGCCTTCCCTTTCGATTATTAGCCATAGTTAATCGAATGGATCTTGCTGTTTCATCACCTTACAACGGCGTGGGTGGGCAACCAGGAGAAACCCGTTTAGTATTTGGGTTAATCGATTTAAGTAGCTGCCCCGCCCACAATATTTCGCCAACCCGCGAAATGACGGTGATTTTTGAATATGGCGATCCCAGCTCCGCCTGCACATCGCTAAAAAATCGCGCTAATGATTGGATACACCTATCCACTCTACCAATTGGCACAGCGGCGTACAACACTGCATTACAAGCCTTAACCGACGACGTAACCCTTGCTAATAGTGCACCTGGCAAACCCAATAAAAGCGCGATCAACCAAGTGCGCACCAACGAAATTGCTCTGTCGTTTCCGTGGCAATTGCGAGAATTTACCCTCAAGTCCGGCGCGGTCAGTTCTAATTTATTGCCCGCCACTATTAAACAAACCCCTGACCCAGGATTATTTCGGTTTGGCTCTGGCGTGACTGCAGATTTTATGGAGGAATTTGCAGATGCGATTTCCTGTGAGCGCCATAAAGTGCCCGAATCATATCAAAGCCAACATTTTCTGGGTTCCCACGCTGATTATGCCTTTGGCACAATTTGGCACGCACCAGCAGCGGTAACACCCGGCCCAGATTTCTGCACGGAAACCCCCTTCACAGGCACACCAACC
>DAOQGS010000289.1:0-5113 GCA_035338675.1 Cellvibrionaceae bacterium | reverse complement strand
GCAGGTTGCCTGGTGCTGGCCCTGGTGGGGATTTGGGGGGGTGTAGAACAAGAGGGCGTTATCAAGCGCATGGAATATGTTCTGCACCATAAATCAGAGGTCAACGAGAGTGTTGATCACCTCAATGTGGTGTTTAAGGCGCAAGTGCAGGAGTGGAAAAACGTTTTGCTGCGCGGCTCCAATCCTTCTGACGGGCAAAAATACTGGCAGGCATTTACCGAACAGCACAAAAAATTCGAGGCCAAGGTGGAGGAGGCCGTTAAGCTGTTGGATGATGACCCATTGGCTAAGGATCTGCGCAACCTCAGCACCTTGCACTCCGCCTTACTGCCCAAGTATGAAGAGGGCCGCCGAGCCTTTGAGCAGGCGGGCTTCGATGCCAAGGTGGGCGACAGTGCGGTCAAGGGGATCGATCGCGAGTTGTCGCAAAAAATTGATGCACTGGCCGATATGCTCAACGCATCCATGGAAAAAGACACGCAGGCTTTGAGCGCCGCCGCTGGCGCCATATATGGCCGCACCCTGGTGGTGGAATTGGTGCTCACCGCCCTGGTGGTGTTTGCTGTGGTGGTGAGTGTGAAATCCCAGGTGTTAAACCCCCTCGCCCAGGTGATTGACCATATTCGCCGCTTGGCGGAGGGCGACTACACCCGCAGCTTGGCGGCGGTGCGGGAGGATGAATTGGGTGCGCTGTTTAACAACGTGGAAAAACTGCGCGGCGCCCTCTGCAGCATGATCGGCGGGGTGCGCAGTACTGCTATGGTATTGACCCAGGTGAATGAACAGCTCAATCAATCCTCTATCGGCCTGGATCGGGATACGGCTAAAACCGAAGGCTATGCCGGGCAGATTGCCACCGCCATCAACGAAATGGTCTCCACTGTCAGCGAAGTGGCCAAAAATGCCTCCCAGGCGGCGGATGCCACGGTGCTGGCCGAGACCCGTTTGCACGAGGGCAACCAGATTATGTCCGGTGCCATCAGCGCCATCACCCGGGTAGCGGACGAGGTGGCGCAGACTTCCGAGCAGATGAACCGGCTCAAAGAGGAATCCACCAGCGTGGGGGCAGTGTTGGATGTGATTAAAGGCATCGCCGAGCAGACCAACCTGCTAGCCCTCAACGCCGCCATTGAGGCGGCCCGCGCTGGCGAGCAGGGGCGCGGTTTTGCGGTGGTGGCAGATGAAGTGCGGGCGCTGGCTAAGCGCACCCAAGAATCCACCGAGGAGATCCAGCAAATTATCAAAGCCCTGCAAGATGGCGCCTCCTCAGCGGCCCAGGCCATGCTGCAAAGCACCGGCAAAACCCGCGATTCAGTGGCCCAGGCGGAGAACGCCGGTCGCACCATGAGCGACATCTCCGGCGCCATTGGTTTGATTCGCGACATGACCCACCAAATTGCAGCGGCGGCCCAGGAGCAGAGCCACGCCGCCGATGAAATCAATCGCAATGTGGTGAGCATGGCCTCTCTGGCGGAAAATGCCCACGCCCACGCCCGCAAAACCGGCGCGGTCACCCAGGGGTTGGATCAAACCGCAAAAGACCTGCAATCCATGGTGGCGGGCTTCCGGCTCTAGGGGGACATACTGCCCAAAAGCACCCGCAGCCCAGTTTGCCCGCTTGCGCCAGCGGGCGCGATTGAGTAGAATCCGCGGCCCTTTGGTTTGGCGTGCGCCCTGTGCGTCGCTTACCAATATCCTAAAACGGCGCAAGCTTTGTGATTCATCCAGTGGTTGGGTGGGTTTAAAACTCCTAAGAGTGCTTCGCGACGTCCACATGCTCTGGAGCATAAAACATGTACGCAGTTATTGTATCCGGCGGTAAACAACACCGCGTGGTAGAAGGCGAAGTCCTTCGTTTAGAGAAATTAGAAGCCGAAACCGGTGCCAGCATTAACTTCGACCAAGTGTTGATGGTAGTAAACGGCAGCGACGTAAAAATCGGCGCCCCTGTAGTAGCTGGCGCAACCGTTAAAGCTGAAGTCATCAGCCACGGCCGAGCCGATAAAGTGACCATCATCAAGTTCCGCCGTCGTAAGCACTCGATGAAGCGTCAGGGCCACCGTCAGTGGTACACCGAAGTTAAAATTACTGGCATTAACGGTTAATTGAGGATTTGAATCATGGCCCACAAGAAAGCAGGCGGTAGTACCCGCAACGGTCGCGACTCGGAAAGTAAACGCTTAGGCGTCAAAGCCTTCGGCAGCCAATTGGTGAACGCAGGCAGCATTATCATCCGTCAGCGCGGCACTCAGTATCACCCAGGTGAGAACGTAGGCATCGGCAAAGACCACACTATCTTCGCCACCAAAACTGGCTACGTCAGTTTTGCGGTGAAAGGCGCTAACAATCGCCGTGTAGTCAGCATCATTGAGGCGACTGCCTAATTCAATTCACCAAGTAATTGGTGCGAAGCCCTGTCTCCTTGGCGACGGGGCTTTTTTGTTTCTGGCGCAGGCTTTTGCGGCGCCGCCAAGGTGAGTCAATTTGAATGCCGCACGCTGTGGCGGCAAGGTAGTTAGTATGAAATTCGTCGATGAAGCACCGATACACGTGAAAGCCGGGCGTGGCGGCAAAGGCTGTCTGTCGTTCCTGCGGGAAAAATTCATTACCAAAGGCGGCCCCAATGGCGGCGACGGCGGCGATGGTGGCTCGGTGTTTCTCGAAGCCGATGAGGGCCTCAATACCCTCATCGACTATCGCTTTTCCCGCACCTTTCAAGCCGAAGACGGCGAGGCGGGCCGGGGCACCAACTGCACCGGCAAAAAAGGCGATGACCTGATTTTAAAAGTACCCGTGGGCACCTCGGTGATCGACGAAGACACCGGCGAGGTGATTGGCGATTTAACCGAGCCCGGCGAGCGCCTGTTGGTAGCCCAGGGCGGTTGGCATGGCCTCGGCAACACGCGCTTTCGCTCCAGCGTAAACCGCACCCCCCGCCAAACCACCCCCGGCAGCCCCGGCGAAGAGCGCAACCTGCGCCTGGAGTTAAAAGTGCTGGCGGATGTGGGCATGTTGGGTTTGCCCAATGCCGGTAAATCCACCTTTATTCGCGCCGTGTCCTCCGCCCAGCCCAAAGTGGCCGATTACCCCTTTACCACCCTGGTGCCAAGCCTCGGCGTGGTAAAAGTAAACCGCCACCGCAGCTTTGTAATTGCCGATATCCCCGGTTTGATCGAAGGCGCCTCTGAAGGCGCGGGCCTCGGTATTCGCTTTTTAAAGCACTTAACCCGCTGCCGCATTCTGCTGCACCTGGTGGACATGTACCCCATCGACGGCACCGACCCATTGGAAAACGCCCGCGCCATCATCAATGAGTTAGAAAAATTCAGCCCCACCCTTGCCGAGCGGGAGCGCTGGCTAGTGTTAAACAAAGCGGATTTGATCGATGCTGAAGAAGCCGAAGCCATTAAAGACACGGTGGTAGCAGGCCTTAACTGGCAGGGGCCCGTTTATGTGGTCTCCGCCGCCAATCGCCTGGGCACCGAAGTGCTTTGCGAACACCTGCTCACCCATTTGGAAGAACAATGGGAAGCGGAGCGAGAGAGTGCGGAGCTGGCCGAAGCCGAGAAAGAGCGCCAGCTCATCATGCAAAAAGAAGCGCGGGAGCACATTCGCGAATTGCGTGAGCGCCACTTTGAAAAACGCCGCGCCCTTAAAGGCAAGGGCGGCGATGATTTAAGTGATGACCTGGATGACGACGATTGGAACGAAGACGACTACGACGTTGAGTTTGAATACGCCCCTTAACAGCTAAACCTAATACGAAAAGCTAACCTGAGGCCCCCTATGACTGCAGCCACCAACGCCCAAAACCGCCGCACTTTAATCGGCCAAAGCCCGCGTTTGGTGGTGAAAATTGGCAGCGCCCTGCTCACCAATGAGGGCCGGGGCCTGGATAAAACAGCCATCGCCGGTTGGGTGGCGCAGATGGCGGCCATAGTGAACGCGGGCCACGAGTTGGTGCTGGTGTCCTCCGGCGCCGTGGCCGCAGGCATGACCCGCTTAGGCTGGAAGGAGCGCCCCAGCAGCATCCACGAACTCCAAGCCGCTGCCGCCGTGGGCCAAATGGGTTTGATTCAAACCTATGAAGAGGCCTTTGGCGCCTTTGGCATAGCCACCGCCCAGGTGTTGCTGGACCACGACGACCTCTCCAGCCGCGAGCGCTACCTAAACGCCCGCTCCACCCTGCGCACCCTTACCGGCCTTAAAGTGGTGCCGGTGGTGAATGAAAATGACACGGTGGTTACCGACGAAATCCGCTTTGGCGATAACGACACCCTCGGCGCCCTGGTGGCGAATTTAATTGAAGCGGATACGCTTATTTTGCTTACCGACCAGCTCGGTATGTACAACGCCGATCCGCGCAAACACCCGGATGCGGTGATCTTAAGCGAGCGCGCCGCCTCCGATGCGGCGCTTGATGCCATGGCCGGTGGCGGCGGTGTGTTAGGGCGCGGTGGCATGGCCACCAAACTGCGCGCCGCCCGCTTGGCTGCCCGCTCAGGCGCCAATACCCTAATCGTCGGCGGCCGTATCCCGGATGTGCTGACCCGTGTAATGCAGGGAGAAGACTTAGGCACATTGCTCTACGCCCAGGAGGCTCCCATGGCAGCCCGCAAACAATGGCTGGCCGGGCAGCTGCAGGTGCGCGGCACATTGGAATTGGACGAGGGCGCCGTACAGGTGCTCACCACCAGCGGCAAAAGCCTGCTGCCGGTGGGGGTGAAACAGGTGCAAGGCCAGTTTACCCGCGGTGATTTGGTCAGCTGCCGGGGGCCGGATGGCCGCGAGATCGCCCGTGGCCTGGTGAATTACCACGCCGATGAAGCCCGCAAAATCGCGGGTAAACCCAGCAGCCACATCGCCGACCTGCTGGGCTATAAGGACTACGACGAACTGATTCACCGGGACAATTTAATCCTGGTGTAAACCCCGCTCTTCCCGAGGAGTAGTCCGTGGAAAGCATGTATTTTTTAATCCCTATCTCCTTCCTGTTTGTGGCGCTGGCCATTGGTCTGTATATCTGGGCAGTGCACAGCGGCCAGTACGATGACCTCGACGTTGAGGGCCAGCGCATTCTCTTCGACCAAGACGACCCGCCGCAGCAGAACCC
>DAOQGS010000288.1:0-5125 GCA_035338675.1 Cellvibrionaceae bacterium | reverse complement strand
GCTACAACCAGATCGATCCTTCCCGTAACGCCTAACGCCTTTCCCATGACCATCACCAACGGCCATGTCGACATAGTCGAGCGCGCTTGCCGATTATTTGATGAAGTAGTGGTGGCGGTAGCCGCCAGCCCGCGCAAAAAACCCTTGTTTAGCCTGGAGCAGCGAGTAGATTTATGCCGCGAGGTGTTAAAAGATTTCCCGCAAGTGCAGGTGTGCGGCTTTGACGGCCTGCTGGCAACTCTGGTGGCTGAAAAACACGCCTGCGGCGTGGTGCGCGGCATTCGCGCCGTGTCGGATTTTGAATACGAATTCCAATTGGCCAATATGAACCGCGCCCTGGATGAAAATTTGGAGAGCTTGTTTTTAACGCCCTCCGAGCATTTATCCTTTATTTCGTCGTCTTTAGTAAAAGAAATTGCTTCTTTAAATGGCGCGGTGGAAAAGTTTGTCCCGCCCAGTGTGGCTGTAGCCCTGCTGGATATTTTTAAAAATTCATAATTAATGGTCCCGGCGCCGGGAGCGTTTGCGCATTGATTAATATTTGCGAGGAATTATGGACGCAGATTTTTGGCAGCAGAAGTGGCATAACAACGACATAGGGTTTCACCAGAGCGAGGGTAATCCTCTATTTATTAAATATTTTAATGCTCTTGGTGTGCCACCTGGCGGGCGGATTTTTCTGCCTCTGTGCGGCAAAACCCGCGATATCGCCTGGCTCTTGTCCCAGGGCTACAAGGTGGTGGGCGCGGAGCTGAGTGCGCTTGCCATAGAGCAGTTATTTGCCGAATTAGGCGTGCAACCTACTCGGGCATATTTTGGCAATGTGGTGTTATACCGGGCGCCGAATATCGATATTTTTGTCGGCGATATTTTTGCACTCACCCATTTAATGCTGGGCAAAGTAGACGCTATTTACGACCGCGCAGCACTGGTCGCCCTACCCGAAAATAAACGCAAATTTTACAGTAGCCATTTAATCGATATAGCCGCCCGTGTACCCCAGCTATTAATTTGTTTTGAATACGACCAATCCCAAATGCCCGGCCCGCCGTTTGCTATTTTGGAAGCGGAAGTAAAAAGCCATTATCAGCAGTATTATGGGTTAACTCTGTTGGAGAAGGTGCCGGTGGAGGGTGGGTTAAAGGGCAGTTGTGAGGCTTTGGAAGTGGTTTGGTTGTTAAAAACCAAATAGCCATGATTTGCAGACAGTACGTGAAAGACTGCACAACATACGTATGCTTTGTACGTTATGGAGTATTGTTATTGGGCGCCGATCTATCTTTGCCGTATTGCCTGCTTTGATGTAAATCGTATTGCTTTGAAGTGCCCTTGTTTATAGAGGTGTTGCTTGAGCTTGGTTTTAAAAGTATTAATCAGTTTGGCTTGCCAATTGTTTGGTTTGGTGTGCTGAATTGTTGAGGCTTTTATTATTTTTCTTGTTTTATATTTAAGGAGAAAGTATGGAGAAGATCCATCGTTTATCTGTTTCATTGTTAGTATCTGGTTTAATTTTGTCTGCGCCTGTGATTGCTAGTGAGTATCGCAGTGAGATATCACTTAGCTATGCACAGAATAAAGCCAATAGCAATTTATATTCGGCTAAAGATCGCGTCTACTTCTCAGGTGCAAATATTTATTTCACACCTGTTGAAACCCAAAGCCACCCACTGGCAGAGGCGGCTTTCCTGGGCGAACATAGCTTCGTAAGCCTTGATTATTACAAATATAACTCTAAATATCGGCTGGGCTTTGAAAATCCAGTAGAGGTGGAGAGCAAAGATTCTTACTCTTCTATCTACACGCGAATTTACGTGCCCAATACTCCATTGGTTTTAGGTTATGGTGATTCATTGTCAGAGGATGATGTCACCGGAACCTATACAATAGGGCTGGCCCCCGCTGAGGGGCTTTTGCTATATACCCTCTATTGGCGCGACGATGAGACAAATAGCCGGCCTAATCTTTATGCCGAGTATGTGCAGCCCTTGGCGAATACGCAGGCATTGAGAATAAATGCAGGCTTTACCAATGCGCCAGATGATCAAAGCAATGTGTATGAGCTTTCAGGTGATTACTACTTTAATTCTCGATGGTCTGTAGGTCTTGCCTGGTCTGGGCAAGGTGACTACTCAAGTTACGGATTGAGCAGTCGTTATTTCTTTGCGGAACAATTCTCCGTATCCGCTGATTACAATTACAGCAAGTCAAGCGATGATTTAAGTGGGCGTACTCTCTCCGCAGGTGTTGAGGTGCGGTTTTAGTTCTCGGTTTCAGCGGGTGACGCAAATTTATCAGAACGAATCAGCCTTTTTTACCCTCTTCGCACAGGTGGCAAATTAAGTAAAATTAATCCAATCTGCTTAGCTAGGTCGCGATGCGGCAGCAATGAATATGGCTTATTTCGGCTCGCCAAGAGGAGGGATCTTTTTGACGAGCCTACTTAAGATGTATTCATGGCATGTCTAAATTAAGCTGTATTTATTGCTGGGGGATGGGTGGCAATCATTCGCCCCTGCTCAGCCGCTCGCAGGAGTGATCTCGGTTAGCATGGAAGTTGCCAAGGCAAAAAAAGAGTACTGCATAAAAAATTACCCTGCATAAAATAAAGGCTAGAGGGTGTAGCGTTAATTTTTCTGCGGGTTGGGTTTGATTCAGCTCTTGCCTTTTTAATAAAACTGGTCAGGGTGCCCAGTTGGGCAAAGGTTTTTTTGGGGTGTAGCCCTGAGGATGGCTTGCCACAAATTTACTCTGAAAAAAGCTTCTTGCAATAAATCCAATCACAAGTCGTTTTTGTTGCTCGGCAAAGTGCTTTAATTACCAAGGCAACAAATCCCCATTGGAATGCCAAAAGCTGCCGGTATTTCCTATATTTAAATCCGCAATCCGCTGCACTAACCTTCCTGCACACACCTCAGCGGAAATATCGCCACCAAAATTCACCATAGCCGTTTGCACATAACCCGGGTGCAATATGCCCACCGCTATTTGCTTACTTTTAACGTCTTCGCTGAAGGATTTCGCCGCCGCATTAAGGGCCGCTTTACTCATGCGGTAGCCGTAAAAACCACCGGAAGTATTATCGGCGATGGAGCCCATGCGGCTGGTAATAAAGGCTACTTTAGCGCCTGGATTTAATAGGGGTAAAAAGGCTTCGGCCACTTTTATGGGCGCTAATGCGTTGACGATAAACTGCTCCGTTATGCTGGCGGTATCTAAATCACCTAAATGCTCACGGCCCAAAATCCCGGCGTTATTAATTAAAACATCTACATTTTGGTGCTTAAGTTCCTGCACAATTTGCGCAAGGCCCTGCAGGTTTTTTAAATCCAGCCCCGTGATCACCTGGGCGCCGGTGGCGGCAAGTTCTGCACTTGTGGCGCGGCACAGGGCAATTACTTGCCAGTGCTGCTTGCTGTATTCTTGTGCCAGTGCAAGGCCAATGCCTCGGTTAGCGCCGGTAATTACGACAGTAGGCATAGGAAACTCCTCAGCTAAAACACGTTACTGATTAATGGGCGCCGCCTTCCACATGGAAGATGGCATCCAAGTCTTTTTGCTCAAAACTATAATGCTGGCCGCAAAATTGGCAGTCGATGCCAATGACTTTTTGCTCCGCCAATAAATCATAGGCATCTTGCATGCCGAGGGAAATCAGCGCATTGCCGCTACGCGCTTTAGAGCAGCTGCAGCGAAATTGAGTGGTAATCTCCGGCATTAAACGCAGGCTATAGCTATTAAATAAGCGGTATAAAATCTCTTCGTGGCTTAGGTTTAATAACTCATCGCGGCTAATGGTATTAGCTAATTGCAGGGCGCCGTTAAATTCTTCTTCGCGTAATTCCGGGTTGTGTTTGCGCTCACCGGTAGGGGGCAGGGCCTGCAGTAATAAACCGGCGGCTTTAGTGCTGTCGGCTTCAAGCCATAAGCGCGTGGGCAATTGTTCGGATTGGGCAAAATAATCACTCAGGGCCTCGGCCAGGGTGGCGCCTTCAAGGGCGATAATGCCCTGGTAGCGTTGGCCCTCGGTGGGGTCCAGCGTAATGGTTAATACGCCGCTGCCCAATAATTCCTGCAGGCTTTTACCGGTTAATTCCGCTTCTACAATTTCGTCTTGAGTGTGCACTATGCCGCGCAGGCAGCGCTCTTGGGTGGCTTCGGCCATAATTAAGCTAATGGGGCCGTCGCCGCGCACTTGTAGAGTTAAAATGCCTTCGAATTTTAAAATACCGGCAATTAAACCGGCGGCGGCAAAAAATTCCCCCAATAGGGTGCGGCAGGTGGGGCTGGGGTGATGGTGGGCCATGGCGTCGAGCAGGGTTTTATGCAGCGTAATGATTTCACCGCGCAAATCGGTATTATCAAAATAAAAACGCTGTACAGTATCCAGGGAATTCATAGGTATCTCGGTTGTGCTATTCGTGCGCAAACGCGCAGGTTGGTTTAATCGCTGTGGTGCAAAATAAATTGGTGAATTTGCCGGCGCTGTTTTTTGGTGGGGCGCCCTTCGGTTAGGGGTTGTGCGGCCTGTTGCAGTTTGCGCTGCTCTTGCATTAGCAGGCGTTTCTCCAGGCTTTCCGGTGTTTCGCTGTAGAGGGTGGCAGCGAGAGTGGCGTTGCCGCGCTGCTCGCTTAAGCCGGTAATAATAACGGTTTTTTCCTCAAATCCTTGGCGAATGCTGAGGGTCATCTGCAGGCCTACGTCCTTGCTGGGTTTTACCCGCTGGCCATTTACCTGCACTTTGCCGCCTTCAATGGCGTCTTTGGCCAGCGCGCGGGTTTTAAAAAAACGCGCAGCCCACAGCCATTTATCAATCCTTACAGCGGTAAGCGGTGCGCGCTCAGCCATTGTGGCCTCCTGCATGTAAGCTGGGTATGAGGCTTGCAAAATCAGGCAGGCTTAAAAAATCGCTACAGGGATTGGCGCTCTGCTTGGAATCCGGCTGGTTAATATGCACTAAATAACCTATGCCAAAGTTTTTGGCGGCGTGCAAAATGCGCGGCGTGTCATCCACAAATAAACAGCGCGCTGGGTTTAAATTAAATTGCTCGGTAATCGCCTGCCAAAACAGGGCGGATTCTTTCGGTGCTTGATAATCGTGGGAGGACACCAGGGCGTCAAAAAAATG
>DAOQGS010000287.1:0-5140 GCA_035338675.1 Cellvibrionaceae bacterium | reverse complement strand
GATCAAGCGCTCATCGACCCGATCGCCAAGCGGCTCCAGAAGGATCCGTGGGAGGTTCGCGGGATCGCCGCCGAGCTCGCGGCCGCCGCGGGCGATGCCGCGGTGGATGCCCTCGCCAAGTTGGTCGATGGTGGCGGTGCCGGGCGCTGTGGCGGAGGTAAGGCTGGCGGTATAGGTGCCGTCGCCGTTATCAATAACACTGCCGAGGCTGCCGAGGTTGGTGCTGAGCACCACCGAACTGCCCCCCACCGTTAGGTTGCTATTGCTGGCATTTTTCGCCTGTACGGTAATTGTTGTGGTGGCATTGCCGGTGGCAGCGATGGTGCTAGGGCTTGGGGTAATGCTGGAGTTGCTGGCGGCGGGCACCTGAATAATCAACGTGCCGGTACCTGGGCTGGAGGCATTGCCCGCCGCATCGGTGCTCACCACCTGCACACTATTGGCCGCACCATTGGTGAGGGGCGCAAAGGCCCCACTGGCCGGTGTAGCCGTGCCGGTATCCACACTCCAGGCGCCGCTGCCATTGGCACTGGTGGCGTAGGTTGCGCCGCCCACGCTAAGGGTCACACTGGAATAGGCCTCCGCACTGCCACTCAGCACCGGGGTAGTATCGGTGGTGGTGAGGCTGGTCACGCTGGGGGTGGCAGGCGCAGTGGTATCCACCAGGGTGGCCTGCGGGCTTGAAAAAAACGCGCTTAACGAGCCATCCAACGCAAACTCACCTAAGCCATTGGATTTTTTAAAGGTGAAATAAAACACCGAGGCAGGCTGCAGCGTAAGGCTCAAACCGGTTTGATTCTCCGGCAACACCTCCCGCACTTCCACATCATCCATGGCCAAATCATTGCCGAATAAACCCGCCGTATTACTAATTAACGCCAATGTATTGCTGGCCACACTGGCCGTAAATGAACTGGTAACTTCCTGCCAGGGTGTAAGGCTTGCACCGCCGGTATTTAAATTACCCGAAGGCGCCAACACACTGGTGCCGCCGGAATTAGTCAGCACAAAATTAACGTTGGGTTTGATATTGGAATTACTATCGTTAATGTTGGCGAGAAACGCCGAGAAAACATAATTTTTACCCGGCGTAAGGCTTAACGACGTCTGCCAAAACGGGTGGGTTGTATCGTTGCCAATATCCACCACCAAAAAGGCATCGCCGTTATTGGCGGTGGTTAAATTAAAATATGAATTGCTGGAATTAGGCGTGCGGTTGTCATTAAACCAAGCGTATTTGCCCTCCCCCCAACTGCCCTGAGCGATGGAATTATTATTGCCGTGTTCACCTAAATAGGTGTAACTGGATGTAAAACCCGTATTGCCACTTTCAAAGCCAGAATTGGTAACTAAATTAGTGCCGGAGGTGGAGGTAAATTTATATTCATCATCACTGGCACCCGCACCGTTGAGCACGGAGCTAACCGAAATAGAAGAAGTGCTATCAAGCGTGTATTTAGCAATTTGTGTTTTTAAGGTTTGAATTACTTCCTGGCGCAAACCGCCATCCAAACCGCGAAAAATAACCTCCGGCGCCACCACCACCGGTGTGTTGGTGCCGGTTTGATAAAAGTGATAGGCCAGGTCAACACTCTGATCCCCCTCCCCCACCAGCGCCACCTTGGCCTGGCCGGACACAGTAGACCAACTGACGGAGTTATTCGTGGCTACAGAATTGGCCAGTATCACCGCCTCCATATCCACCGCCACACCATTCACCGTGGCCACATTCACCCAGCGGGCTTTGGTGTTCATCGAGCCGGTATTGCCACTGCTGCCCGCCGTCACCGTTGGCGCACCGCTAAAAGTTAGCTGGGTGGCCTGGGCATACACCCGGCTTGATTGCACCAGCACAAAAATCAGCAACAGCCCCCAAACGCCTACCCTGCCCACTCCATTCCAGTTACATCGATACAACATGTGGCCCCCAACGGTGAAAGTTAAATGATGGTGGCAGTTTCACTTACAGAATTAAAACCACCGCAATACTTGCTTCATTTGAATATAGCAAGCACTTTGAATATAGCAAGCACTTTGAATACCGTCACACAAATCCTCTTTTTCGGCAAAAAATAATCCACTTTTTATGAATACAAAAAAATGGCATTTTTAATAGGTGCTGCGAATAAAAAAATAATTCGCCAAAAATATGGCTTACAGGGCGAGACGAATTAACCCGGCGGCATACAAAAAAACGCAATTATTCAGTGCTTTTTTATTGCGAGTGCTTTAGTGCTGCGAACCATCAATAGTCCACCCGCAGTGGTGAATACAGGTTATTGCAGACACGCCGCGGATACATCCGTGTAGGCTCGTCAAAAAGGTCCCTCTTTTTGACGGTCTGCAATAACCTGTATTCACCACTGCTGCACCGCGAATCCGTTGTCTTAAATTTTTTAGATTGTGCCGTTTGGCTAAATTCTCCTCCTGCACAGGCATGTCATTAAGTTAAGGAAAAAGCCCACTCTGGCGTAAGTTGGAAGAGCGTAGCGACTTCCGACACCCCGCGGCGCCATCGTTGTGCGTAGCGTTTATTCTGACAGGGGATACCTAAAGGCGCGCCGGTCAGGGGGTGATGGGCTGGTCTATTTCCATAGAGTGAGGAGTAATTTACCCAGCCTATCTAACAACAGGCCGCAACCCCCAAAACAGAGGAGCAACACTTGATGTTGCCCAGTTTTCTTTGAGCTTTTACACCGGATTAGGCGCCCACACGCGCCAGGCCAACCGCAGCGCGATTGAGGAAGCCAGGCGCCTGTGTGAAAATGCCCGCCATTTTCCTTGGAGCCTTGTATGAGCGCACACAATCTCGATGGCAATAGCCTGGTTCTCGACGGCAAAAGCCTGGCGCAAAAAACTGAAGCCGAGCTCACTGACCGCGTAGCGGCGATCAAAGCCAAATCCGGCATAACCCCCATACTCGCCACCATCTTGGTGGGAGACGACCCAGCCTCAGCCACCTACGTCAAAATGAAGGGCAACGCCTGCCGCCGCATCGGCATGGATTCCCTACAAATTGAACTGCCCTCCAGCACCACAACCGAAGAATTACTCGCGCAAATTCACACCCTCAATATGGACAACCGAGTGCAGGGCATACTCCTGCAACACCCGGTGCCTGCACAGATCGACGAGCGCGCCTGTTTCGACGCCATCGCCCTAGAAAAAGACGTAGACGGCGTAACCTGTCTGGGATTTGGCCGCATGGCCATGGACGAAGAAGCCTACGGCAGCGCAACCCCCAAGGGCATCATGCGTTTGCTTGAGGCCTACGATATACCCATCAGCGGCAAACACGCCCTGGTAGTGGGCCGCAGCGCCATCCTCGGCAAACCCATGGCCATGATGCTGCTGGCCGCTAACGCCACCGTCACCATCTGCCACTCCCGCACCCAGAATTTAGCCGAGCATATCGCCCGTGCCGACATAGTCGTGGGCGCCGTGGGCAAGCCCGAATTTATCCAAGCCGCCTGGATTAAAGATGGCGCTGTAGTGGTAGACGCAGGCTTCCACCCCGGCGGCCTGGGCGATATTGAACTAGCACCGCTACACGGGCGCGCCGCAGCTATCACGCCTGTACCCGGCGGCGTAGGCCCCATGACCATCAACACCCTGATTTACCAAACCGTGGCCGCTGCAGAAAAAAGCCTCGTTTAATGCGGCTGGACAAGTTCGTCAGCCACGCCACCGGCGCCAGCCGCAGCCAAGTGCACCTTTGGCTGCGGCAAGGGCGCATCAGCCTGAACGGCACCCCCTGCACACAAGCGGCGCTGAATATCAAAGATAACGAGCAGATTTGCCTGGATGAGGCCCCGATCCAACTCCCCAGGGAAGGTTATTGGCTGCTGCACAAACCCGCCGGTGTGGTCTGTGCCAACCAAGACGGCCAATACCCCACAGTGATCGATTTGGTGAGCCACGCCCTAGCGCCAGGCAATCTACAAATTGCTGGCCGCCTAGATGTGGACACCACCGGCATGGTGCTGATCACCACCGATGGCGCTTGGAATCACCAGGTTACTGCCCCCAAAAAACACTGCCAAAAAATTTACCAAGTAACCTTAAGCGAGCCCCTTACCCCAGCGGCCATAGCGCACTTGCGCGCAGGAATTGCACTGCGTGAGGAGCCAAAACCCTGCCTGCCTGCGGATATTTTTGCGCTCAGCCACCATGAATATTTACTGGCAATAAATGAAGGCAAATACCATCAGGTTAAACGCATGATGGCGGCGGCCAACTCCCATGTGGTTAAACTGCACCGCTTAGCCGTTGGCGGCCTATGCTTAAACGATTTAGAACCTGGCGCCTTTCGCCCCCTCACTGGGGATGAAATACGCCAATTGGCCACCAGCCCCCAAACCCTTAACCTGGCAAGCCTTGCCCAATCCCTTTTTGCAGGCCTAGAACCCACCCATGTATGACGGCGCCTACCGCTATTTAATCGACCAATTGCGCCAAACACCGGGCAAAAGCCTTTGGTTTGCCGAAGAGGGCTGCACGGATTATTTAGCCGAACTTGCCCCCTTTAAAGACAAAATACTCTTGCTCAGCGCCCGGGTGGATATTATTAATGAGGCCCGGCAACTTAATATTCCCGCGCACATTAACGACGCCCAATGGCCCCAAGGCGAGTCACCCATTGCCGCCTGTTTTATTCGCATCGCCAAAGAAAAACCCTGGGTGCAGCATTTAATTAATCAAGCCCGCCAGTATTTACCAGCGGGCGGCCAATTATTGTTGGCCGGCCACAAACAAGAAGGCATAAAAACCTACGCGGATAAAGCCGCCGCTCTATTTTTAAGCCCACAAAAGGCCATTAAAAATGGCGACTTTTACAGCCTAGCGCTCACACAACCAAGCGTGCCCGCAGGCAGCCTTCTGCCCTGCGAGGACTACCCAAAATTCAGGCCAGTTTTTACCCTGCAGGAAAAGCCCGTGTACTCAAAACCCGGTATTTACGGCTGGGATAAAATCGATCAGGGCAGCCAATTATTGGTCGATACACTCAAGGCCGAGATGCTTCCCACCCTAAATAACTGCCTGGATTTAGGCTGCGGCTACGGCTATTTAACCCTTGCCACGGCTAATTTAGACTTAGGCCTGCGCACCTGCACCGACAATAACCAGGCGGCGGTAAATG
>DAOQGS010000286.1:0-5149 GCA_035338675.1 Cellvibrionaceae bacterium | reverse complement strand
TGGGGCCGCAAACGGTGGCTTGGGATAATTTGGATGGGCGTAATCGGGCGCTTGTGATGGATGTGGATGCGAAGGCCTTGGTGGCGGTGGATTTAAAAACTGGTCTGCGTAGTGTTCTTAGTGATAACTCTACTCAGCCGGACATGCCCTTTATTTATGACCGCACGGATTATAACGGTGCTCCAGTGGTGGTGGACAAAATTAAGAAGGTGGCTTATGTGGGGCAGTCATCCACAAAAAATACCAATCCGGGAGTGTTTTCCATTGCATTGGATACGGGTGTTCGGCAGGAAGCATTAACGGGAACTGCGCGTTCTTTAGCGGATTTGGCAATAGATTATCGAGCGGAAACTACGCGTATGTTTGATGCTACCGCTACCATCGGCAATATAGATTTTTGGGATCTCACCTCTAAAAATGCCGCTGGAGGATACAGCAATTCTCAAGCAGCGTTCCCCAACACTGATTTCCCGTTTGTCAACTCGGGCAGTATTGCGTTAGATGCGCCGCGTAATCGTTTGCTTATGACGAGCCTCAGTGGCGATCAGTTTGTATATTCAATAAATGCGAAAGCGCCGTTTGATTCTAGTGATGTTAATAGTTTGGATCGAGGCGGCCGATCGATATTTTCCAATGCAACAACGCCAAATAACCTTGAACCTTTTACAGCTTCCGGCACCAACGTATTAACGTCTATTCGTATAGATATGGACCGTAGTCGTGCATTAATGGTGGATCGAGTGAAATTGGCAGTGTTTGCACTAACCATTAGTGATGACCCAACAAAAGATGGTGCCCGTAGTATTTTCTCCAGTAATAAAGAATCCCTACCGAATAAATTGGTTGACCCGTATGGACTACATATAGAAGCCAATATGGATTACGCCTTAATAGTGGATAAAGGGCAAAAAGCTTTAATGGCGCTGGATTTGGAAAGCGGCGAGCGCGTGGTGGTATCCAAATCCAAAAATTAGCCGATTTTCATTGGCTGGATGGTTTGGTATCGCCTAGCGGTGATAGTCAGCCATCACAATACTTAGAAGGGCGGTATGGCTGTAGCTGATTCGCAGTATCGTAGTGAGGAAGAGAATTTCAAAAAGAGCCAAGTGGCTTGGGTGGTTAAAAATTGCGTCCGGTGCGTAGCATTCATAATGGCAGTTATTTTTAATTCATCATGTGAGGCAGGTATGGTTACTAAAGAGGATGTGGTGCTTTTTTCGCGGGTGCAAGGCCAGGTGTTGTTTAAGGGGGTTCCGGTGTCAAAAGCGAAAGTCGTTCGCCGTTATACCTATGACACGCCAGGCACCGTAGAAGATTCATGTGTGACAAATGACGAGGGTATGTTTGACCTGCCCGCTATCATAAAAAGTAATCACATGGTTGTGCCGTTGGTGCAGTTTGTTGTGCACCAAGAAATTTATGTTGAGCGCAATGGCAAGTTACAACCAATATGGTCGCATGGGAAAATGAAAAAAAATGAAAATTCAGAGTACGGAGGAAAGCCGAAAAAAATGGTTTGTGAATTAACTAAAGAGTTAGACAATGTGAAAGTCGGTTCAGTAAGTTCCGTTTATACCAGTTGTGTTTGGTAGGTAATTATAATTTTAAGGAAAGGTTATGGCTTATATTTCTCCAAGCGAAGCAGCCATCTTGGCCGCACGAGTTTATACCGTTAACGCGGGGACTTTTTGAAAAACCCTTTGTTTTTACCTGGCTAAACCAATGTGGTGAGTGTAACTGTTGGGTTTCGTACTATTAATGTCCGCGATGGATTTGGAAAGAGGCGGGCACGTAGTAGCATCCAAATCCAAAAATTAGCCGATTTCCATTGGTTTGATGGCTTGGTATCGCCTAGCGGCGATAGTCAGCCATCCCAATAATTAGGAGGGCGGTATGGCCCTAGTTGGTTCGCAGTATCGAAGTGAGGAGGAGAGTTGCAAAAAGAGTCAAGTGGCTTGGATGGCTAGAGGTTGCGCCCGGTTCGCAGTATTGATAATAGCAGTTATTTTTAATTCGTCGTGTGAGGCAAATATGATTACTAAGGAAGATGTAGTATTTTTTTCGCGGGTGCAAGGAAGGGTATTGTTTAAAGGGGTTCCTGTAGCCAATGCCAAAGTTATTCGCCGTTACACCTTCGACACATCTAGTCCAGTTGAGGATTCTTGCTCGACTGACGGAAATGGGGTGTTTAGTTTGCCTATGATTTCCAAAAAAGATGTTCGCCTTACGCCATTGGTGCAATTTGTGGTGCATCAAGAAATGTATGTCGAATATGACGGAGTGCGGCATGAAATTTGGCTGCACGGAAAAATGGATAAAGCTGAAAATTCAGAATATGGAGGAAAATTTAGGGAGTTGGTTTGCGAACTCACCAAGCAGCCCAGCAATATTAAGCTTGGCATAGGTGAATATATTTACACTAACTGTATTTGGAAAAATTAAAAGGAAATGATATGAATTATCTGGCACCTGTTGATACCGCTGATTTGGCTCGTGCGGTTTATTCTGTCAACGAGAACAACCCCGCCTCACTGAAAATATTTTTAAATAACCCTTCTTTTTCTTCTGGAAGCGCAAAAGTAATGAGTGCTGAAGTCGGCTTTCGTGCCATTAGTGCCACGGATGGTTTCGGTGTTTGTGCTTTAGGCTCAGGCCCTTACGCCAATCACGTAATTATAGTTTTCCGCGGCACCACCGAAGTAAATGCCAGAGGAGATTGGGCTAGTAATGCACGTATTGGTGTTGAGACTTCTAAAACTTGCTTGCCCGTGCATATTGGTTTTAACTCTATTTTCAAAAGTATGCTGCCGGATATTCAAGCCTTTTTGGTGCAGAATTCCACTACACCTATGGTGCATTGTATCGGACATAGTTTAGGTGGCGCCGTGGCAACACTTGCGGCGGATTGGGTTTCACAAAGCTTTAAAAAACCGGTGCGCTTATATACTTTTGGCGCGCCGCGCGTCGGTCTTGAGCCTTTTGCAAAGCGCATAAGTAGCCGAATAGGGGCGGATAATATTTACCGCGTATATCACGCCACCGACCCTGTGCCCATGATCCCAATTTATCCTTTTGTACACGCACCCATGCCGGGTTTTGGGCATTTAATACCATCCAGCGAAAGCATTGTAAGTGCTGCCGCGCATGACATGAAAAAATATGCCTACTCTGTAGAGAATGCAACTTGGTCGGACTTAAACCGCCGCGCACCGTTATATACAGTGGAAAATGCAGTAGAAGAATTTTTAAAATCTAAAACGCAGTTAGACCCAGCCAATCCTAAAACCTGGGCCTGGTTGGATGCTAGCTTGCTTTGGATACTTAAAAAAATCGGCACGGCGTTGGTGGCAACCTTGCATACCACTTTTTGCGGCGCAGATACCATTGTGGATAAAATAGTGTGGATTCTGCAATACGGGATGGAAAAAATTAAGGATATGAAGAGCTGGGTGCTGCGCTTTATGCAAAAAATTATGCAAGCACTGGGTATGGTTGTGGCCAAAACCGCAGAGGAATTAACCAAAGTGCTGCTGACGCGAGTGTTGCATTATTTGGTGGTTAAAATGACCTCTGAAGCACAAAAGGCAATTAGAAATATCATTGGCTAGTGGCTTCTGTTTTTGTGGGCCAGCTTACGCTGGCCTTTTTTAATTTAAAGTATTCCCCCTTCAAGGTGTTTTATGCAGGCCCAGTTTTTCACGTTTAAAAAAACTCAATTATTGGCTGTGGCGATTGCTAGCGTAACGCAAGCATTTTGTAATTCTACTTTGGCAGCGCCGGAAGGGGCGCAGGTGGTGGCTGGGGAGGGGGCGATAGAACAAATAGAAAAAGAAACCCGCGTCCAGCAAGCCAGTGAGCGCTTAAGTATTGATTGGAAAAGCTTCGATATTAATAGTGATGAGCGGGTGCAATTTATTCAGCCAACCACCTCGTCTATCGCGATTAACCGAATTCTCAGCAATAAAGGCTCGCTAATTCAAGGTCGCATCGATGCCAATGGGCAGGTAGTATTAATTAACCCCAACGGGCTTATTTTTACTGAGGGCGCAAGTGTAAACGCCGGTGGATTAATCGCTTCGGCACTGCAAATGAGTGACCAGGATTATCTTAATGGCAGGTTTACATTAAATGCGTTAGAAGGAAGCGAAGGCCGTGTGATTAACTCCGGGCTGTTAAATGCAGCAACCGGCGGCAATATCAGTTTAATTGGCCAAAGTGTAGAGAACAAAGGTTTAATTAGCGCTAATTTAGGCAGTGTTAATTTGGCGGCCGGTAAAGAGGCGGTATTAACCTTTGAGCCCAATGGGTTGCTTGGCGTAAAAATAACACAAGCCAGCTTGCAGCAAGATTTAGGCGTGGACGCGGCTTTAATTAACAGTGGCGAGATTAAGGCTGAGGGCGGTAAAGTATTATTAACAGCTAGCGTAAGTCAGGATGTTTTTACCCGGGCGGTAAACCAGGGCGAATTAAAATCGGCTAAATCAGCTGTAGTAAATGCCGATGGCAGTTTTACGCTTGGCGGAGGTGCGGATGTTATTAATACAGGGCAAGTAAATGTTAATGGCAAAAACGCCAGCGCCGGTGAGGCCGTAATTATAGGCGGGTCTGTTACCAATAGCGGCCAAATAACGGCGGATGGCAAAACCCAGGGCGGGCATATTGAATTAAATAGCACGGATAAAACTGAAATCGTGCAACAGGGAAAAGTAACTGCACAATCAAGCGAAGGCGCAGGCGGTGATATTAAATTATTGGGTAATAAGGTGGGGGTGGTAGATAAAGCCGACGTGAATGCTTCAGGCCGCAAGGGCGGTGGGCAGGTTTTATTGGGTGGTGATCAATCCGGTAAAAATCCCAATATTAATAATGCAGAATTTTTATTTGTTGGTGAGGATGCTGAGGTTCATGCTGATGCAAATGAATTAAATAATGGCGGGCGCATAATTGCTTTTGCACTGGATACGGCAAGAATATACGGTGAACTTTCCGTTAAGGGTGGTTTGGCCGGTTCAGGCGGGTTTGTGGAGACGTCTGGCCTGCAGGGTCTGGAGGTGGGTTTAGCCCCAGATATAACAGCACTCTCTAAAAATGCTGGGCATTGGCTGATAGATCCTTATGATATTGTTATTGATGGAAATTCAAGCCCATC
>DAOQGS010000285.1:0-5153 GCA_035338675.1 Cellvibrionaceae bacterium | reverse complement strand
TATGCCATTGGGTGTGGGGCGGCGGCTGGTTGATGAGTATGGGCATGTTGGATTTTGCCGGTGGTTCGGTGGTGCATATCACCGCAGGTGTTGCTGCCTTAGTTGCAGCCTTGGTTATAGGCAACCGCCACGGCTTTCCCAACACCGCCATGCCACCCCATAACATGACCATGACGGTCACCGGCGCCGGTATGCTCTGGGTGGGTTGGTTCGGCTTTAACGGCGGCAGTGCATTAATGGCCAATGGCAATGCGTCCATGGCTATGCTCGTCACCCACCTTTCCGCGGCGGCGGGCGCTTTAGCTTGGATGGGTATGGAGTGGTGGCGCTTTTCTAAACCCAGTGTGCTCGGCGCCGTTACCGGTATGGTGGCGGGCCTGGGTACCATTACACCGGCTTCTGGCAGCGTAGGCCCGGCGGCGGCATTGCTGATTGGTTTGCTCGCCGGGGTGATTTGTTTTTATGCCACCCACTGGATCAAGCGCACATTACATATCGACGACTCCTTAGACGTATTTCCGGTGCACGGGGTAGGGGGCTTTTTAGGCACCTTCCTGGTGGGGATTTTTGCCTCAACGGATTTAGGTGTTTTCTCCGGCTTCGGGTTTGGCGCGGGCAATGAAAGCATCTGGGCGCAGGTAAAAGTGCAGCTCATCGGTATGCTGGCGGTGGGGGGTTATACCGCCGCGGCCACCTGGGGCATTCTGAAGGTGACAGGCCTGTGCACCAACGGCATTCGCGTCAGCCCAGAAGATGAATCCCAAGGCCTGGATATCAGCCTGCACGAAGAAGCCGGTTACAAACTCTAGCCAATTGAGTTGCAGCAAACCGCACCAGCAAGGCCTCTAGCACAAAAGTACGGGCCTTGCTGGCTTTATCTATAAACTATTGGCTAGAATGCCCTCCCCGAATACCTGGGCTGAATTCCTCAGCCCGCCCGCCCTTTAGTCTGTGGCATTTAACCTATTAATTTGGAACATTCCTTTGGTGTCCGTTGGATTTGCCCATTTTCAGTCGTCGCTGCGCCGCTGTGTGTTCGCCCTGTGCGCTTTAGCAGCGTCCTTTAGCCAGGCCCAAGAACAATACGGTTTGGGCTGGCAGATCGGTAGCCAGCTTGAGCATGAAGAGAACGTGTTTCTCAAGCCCGCCAACCAAGCCAACAGCGATTCGGTGCTCGGCTCCTTCGCGGCGGTGGATTACCGCAAACGCTACTCCCTGCAAACCTTCATCATCAAAGCCAAGGTTACGGATTTTCGCTACAAGCGTTTTGATTACCTCAATTACCTCGGCAAAGACCTAGACGCCAGCTGGCAATGGGCCTTTACCCCCAGCCTCACCGGCGCCCTAAGCAGTAGCCGCCAAGAGGGCCTAAACAGTTTTATCGATTACGACGGCAGCAAGCGCAACCTGCGCAAAGAGCGCAGAGACGCCCTGGATGTGCGCTGGCGCATTACTGGCGGCTGGCACTTGGCCGCAGGCGGCGACCAGAGCGCCGTGCGCAACACCCTGGGCGGCGAGCGCTTTGCCGAAGGGGATTACACCGCCAACAATGTTGAATACGGCCTGATGTACAGCTTCCCCTCCCAGAGCCAAATTACCCTGGTGCAGATGAACCAAAGCGGCGAATACCGCAGCCGCACCCTGAGTGAGTTGAGCCAGTTCGACAGCGGTTTTGACCAGAACGGCCAAGAGCTGCGCTTGGATTGGCGCCTGTCCGGTAAATCCAACCTCAACCTCAAGCTCGGCCATTTAACGCGGGAGCACGACCACTTCCCCCGGCGGGACTACAGTGGCACTTATGGCTCGGCGGATTACCTGTGGTACAACGGCGGCAAATTAAAAATAAAACTCGCCGCCAAGCAGAATTACAGCTCGTTTCAATCCAGCCCCCAGCGGGATTTTTATGATGCCAGCCTCGGGCGGGACTATTACAACAGCAGTTATTACCGCAGCCAGCTGCTCTCAATTACCCCTTCCTGGCAGCTGCTCGACAAAATTGCCTTAAGCGGGCGCGTGCAGCAGGAGGAACGGGAATATCTCGGCGGCCTGTTAAGCGGCCCCCAATTGCGCCAGCGGCAGGATACTTTGCGCCAGGGCACTGTCTCCCTCGACTGGGTGCCTAGGGATGTTGTGGCACTGTCGCTGCATATGAGCCGCCAAGAGCGCAACTCCAATATGCCCTCAGCAGAATTTACCGCCGACTCCATCGGCATCAGCGCAGCGTTAAGCTTTTAAAAAGACCAGGGTAGCCAACCCATAACAAAACCGGTGAAGCGGCCAGGCCGCCCAAACCGCCAATGCAGATAAAATCAATAAGGGGAATACTATGGCGGCCATTCCAGCCAAACCCACGCAATTATTCAGCGCCCTGTTATGCGCGCTCTTAGCCCTTGGCAGCAGCGGCTGCGGGCGGGACGACAAACCCAAAACCACCCAGGTGGCCGCTAAGGTGAACGGCGAGGAAATCTCTGTTCATCAAATCAATAGCCTGCTGGCCAAAACCCCCAACCTCACCCCGGAAGCCGCCGAAAAGGTGCGCAGCGAAGTGCTGGAAAAACTCATCGACCAAGAATTGATGTACGCCCAAGCCCGCAGCAAAAAACTCGACCGCACCCCGGAAGTCGTCGCCGCCATTGAAGCGGCCAAGCGCGAAATCATCGCCCGCGCCCACTTAGAGCAGCTGCTGAGCACCCTGCCGAAGGTGACTGAGCAGGAGGTGAAAGACTATTACAACAACAATAAACCGCTGTTCGCCGAGCGCCGCATTTACAACCTGGAAGAACTCTCGGTGGAGGCCAACCCCGAGATTCTGCCCAAGCTTAAAGAGATGGTAGACAGCAAAAGCCTGGATGAACTTGCCACAGCCCTAACCGCCCTGGGCGCCCCCGCCCGCAAAGGCGCCGCCACCCGCGCCGCCGAGCAGATCGGCCTGGATTTATTGCCCCAGTTAGCCCAGGTAAAAGACGGCGATAAAGCGCTGATTATCGGCAGCAAGAATTACCTGGTGGTACACGTACTTTCCTCCAAGAGTGAACCGGTGAATGCGGAAATGGCCGCACCTAAAATCGCCCAATTTTTACAAACCCAGCGGGTACAAAAAGCCGTGGCCGATGAAACCAAACGCCTAAGAGGCGCCGCCATAGTGGAATACCAAGGCGACTTCGCCAAAGCGCCCACAACTGCTGCGCCTGCCGCTACCCCCGACGCCAAGTAACCCAACTTCAGGAGAAGATTCCATGCGATTTTGCGCTCACTGGCTGGTGCTCTTGGCCTGTTTATTTCAGTTGCCCGCCGTCGCGGCGGACAAGCCCAACCTCAGCTACCGCCTAGGTTCCGGCGATGTTATCCGCATCACCGTATTCCAAAACCCGGACCTCGCCCTAGAAACCCGCGTGTCCGAATCCGGCACCATCACCTATCCCTTAATCGGCTCGGTAAGCCTTGGCGGCCTCACCCTGGAAGCGGCGGAAAAACTCATCGCCAAAGGCTTAAAAGATGGCGGCTACGTACAAGCGCCCCAAGTGAACATCGGCCTTACCCAGGTGCGCGGCAGCCAAGTCTCCGTACTTGGCCAGGTCAATCGCCCCGGCCGCTTCCCGCTGGAAACCTTTAACACCCGGCTTTCTGATGTGCTCGCCATGGCGGGCGGCATCGCCGTTACCGGCTCCGATAAAGTCGTCATCACCGGCACCCGCGAGGGCAAAAGCTTTCGCCAGGAAGTGGACTTCCCAGCCATCTTCAGCGGCATCAACAACCAGCAGGACATGCTTATCGCCGGGGGCGATGTGGTCTACGTGAACCGCGCCCCGGTGTTTTACATCTATGGCGAAGCCCAGCGCCCCGGCGCCTACCGCATTGAGCGGGAGATGACGGTACAGCAGGCCCTCGCCATCGGCGGCGGCGCCACCCAGCGCGGCAGCGACAGCCGCATTCGCATCAACCGCAAAGGCCCAGACGGCAAAACCAAGCAGATCTCCCCGGAGCTGTCCGACCTGGTTCTGCCCGACGACGTTATCTACATCCGCGAAAGCATTCTGTAAGGGGCTGGCATGAGTATTCAGCAGTTTTTATTGATTTTTTTCGCCCGCAAAGGCCCGGCCCTAGCGGTATTTGCGGTGACGGTGCTGACGGCCATTGGCCTTAGCATCATTCTGCCCAAAACCTATCAAGCCACTAATACGGTGGTCATCGACCTGAAAAGCCCGGACCCAATTGCCGGTGTGGTACTGCCCGGCATGATGACCGCAGGCTATATGGCCACCCAGGTGGACATAGTGAACAGTGACCGCGTAGCCCAGCGGGCCGTGGGCCTATTAAAGCTGGAAGAAAACCCCGCCGTGCGCGATCAATGGCAGCAGGAGACCCAAGGCCGCGTGAGCCTGCCCGTATGGATGGGCAACCTGCTGCAAAAAAACCTCGACGTAAAACCCTCCCGTGAGAGCAGTGTGGTGAACATCACCTTCAGCGCGCCCGACCCAACCTATGCCGCAGCCGCCGCCAATGCCTTCGCCCAGGCCTATATCGACACCACTGTGCAATTAAAAGTGGACCCGGCCAAGCAATACGCCAGCTGGTTTGAAACCCAAATTAAATCCCAGCGCGACCGCCTGGACGCCGCCCAAAAAGCCCTGGCGGATTTTCAAGAGCAGTCCGGCATCGTCATCTCCGACGGCAGGCTCGATTACGAACTGCAAAAATTCAACGAGCTGTCCACCCAGCTCACCATGGCCCAGGCTCAGGGAACGGATTCCACCAGTAAACAGCTGTTAACCCAGGTGGACACCCTGCCGGAAGTAATGCAAAACCCGCTGATTAACCAGCTCAAAGCGGAGTTGGTGCGCATGGAATCGAGCCTTAAAGACCTCTCCGGCAATTTGGGTGTTAACCACCCCGCCTATAAGCGAGCTCTGTCTGAGCAGCAGTCCCTTAAAAATCGCATCGCTGATGAAATTACCCATGTCACCAGCGCCATAGGCACCGCAGGTTTGGTCAGCCAAGCCAAGGTGGCAGAACTCACCACCGCCATCGAAGAGCAAAAGAAAAAGGTCTTTGAACTGCGTCGCCAGCGGGACACAATTAACCTATTAATGCGCGATGTAGAAACCGCCCAGCGCGCCTACGACGGTATCAGCCAGCGCTACAACCAAATCGCC
>DAOQGS010000284.1:0-5160 GCA_035338675.1 Cellvibrionaceae bacterium | reverse complement strand
GTGGTATGCACCAGCTCATTCCAACTGCTGGCCGGGTGGATATTCACTTCAATGACACCTGGGTCTGGGGTGACCAACAGTTTAAGCAGGCGGCTGTCTCGGGGCGGCTCGTAGCCTTCAATAATCACCGGCAGCTTGAGCGCTTTGGCGGTGGCTTCGATACAGGCGAGCAACTGCACATAGTGTTCAAGATAATTTAACGGCGGCATGAATATATGCAGGCGCCCATCGCGGGCCTCCACACACATGGCGGTGCGCAGCACATCCCAATACTCTTTATGAACCCTGCGCTCCCACTTAGGGCCTTGAGGCTCAATAACCTGGGCCTGCACCTGCGGCTCGGCGGCAACCGTTTTGGCAATGTAACGGCTGGGAATATCACTGTGTTTGGGCAGCGGGTCGTGGGGTGCAAAGGGATCGACGGGGATTAATTCTTCCCGCAGGGACTCCTCAACAAAAGGCAGGGAATTGAGCGGCAGGCGCAAACCCATGGGGGAATCGCCGGGGATCAATACGATGCGCTCCCGCCGGGTGGGCCAGCGGCTGCTCACCCAGCGGCCCATGCCGCCATTAAAGGCCAGCGGCAACACATACCCGGTGGGCTTGGCGATTCCCCGCTCTAACACCTTAGCCAGGCGACGGCGGGCCAGCTCGTCCTTGGCATCGGCAATTTGTGAATCCAAATTCACCGGCAGATTCTGCTCTTGCATCAAATAATGCAGGCCATCTTCATAGGCGGCCTGGCAGAACTCCGCATCCAGGGCCAAGCGGCTGCAGATTTGCAGCATAAATAGATGAGCCTCGCGCAGGCCAAAACCGTAATTTTTATCCACCCGCGCTAAGTATTCTTGCTCCTGCCAAAGGGGCTCGCCATCTTTGCGCCAGAAAATACCCAGCGCCCAGCGCGGCACCTCCTCCCCTGGATACCATTTGCCCTGGCCGTAATGCAGCAGCCCCGTGGGGGCAAAACTGTCGCGCAGCTTTAAGAGTAGGTCTTTGGCGAGGGTTAATTTGTGCTCACCGAGGGCCTCCGTATTCCACTGAGCCGATTCCATATCGTCAATGGACACAAAGGTCGGCTCGCCGCCCATAGTGAGGAGCACATCCTGGGCTGCCACCAGCTCATCAACTTTTTGCCCCAGGGCCATCACAGCATCCCATTGGCCTTCGGTATAGGGCTTGGTGACGCGCGGGTCTTCATGGATGCGCGTCACCAGGTTGGAGAAGTTAAATTCCACCTGACATTTATCGGTAAAGCCATGGATGGGCGCTGCGGAGACTGGGTCGGGCGTACAGGCGAGAGGGATATGGCCTTCGCTGGCAAAAAGGCCGGAGGTGGGGTCAAGCCCCACCCAACCGGCGCCGGGAATAAACACCTCACACCAGGCGTGCAGATCCGTGAAATCCGCCTCTGGCCCGGAGGGGCCATCCAGGCTTGCCACATCAGCTTTTAATTGCACCAAATAGCCAGAGGCAAACCGCGCCGCCAAGCCAACATGCCGCAATAATTGCACTAATAACCAGGCGGAATCTCGGCAGGAACCCAGGGCCTTTTCAAGGGTTTCCTCAGGGGTTTGTACGCCCGGCTCTAAGCGCACCGTATATTCCACCAGGGATTGCACCTTTTGATTCACCGCCACCAAAAAATCAATGGTGCGCATTTTGGTTTTAGGCAGTGTTGCCAGCACGGCGTCAAATTGGCTGCCGCATTCGAGGCATTCAAGATAGGGCAAAAGCTCTTTGTGGGTTTGCTCGTCGTATTTAAACGGAAAATTCTCGGCGTATTCTTCCAAGAAAAAATCAAAGGGATTAATCACCGTCATATCGGCGATCACTTCCACGTCTACCCAAAAGCGTTTGGTTTTTTCCGGAAATACCAAGCGGGCGAGGAAATTGCCAAAGGCATCCTGCTGCCAATTAATAAAGTGTTCTTCCGGCTGAATTTTTAAACTATAGGCGTGAATGGGCGTGCGGCAGTGCGGTGCGGGCCGCAAACGGACAGTGTGCGGCGATACGCCAACTTCGCGGTCAAAATCATAGTGTGTTTGATGATTAATAGCGACTCGAATCGTCATAATTACGTCCAGTGAAACACATGGCTAACCACGCATAGATTGTATTCAGGAGCGATAAATACACGCCCACAGCGAAGGTTCTGGGCTGATTAACACAATTAATCAGCCTTATTTATACAGCCAATTAATTAAACCAATTATCGGCGATAGAGGTGTGCAGCTTGGCAAGCTCCAACTGCATATTATTTAAATATTCACGAAACGAATCATCCAACACATCGTAATTGACGTTGGCAAATAAATTCGTTTGCAAATTAGCTAAGGCCAACACCACCGGCTCGGCCAAAGGCAGTTTACACGCAGAATCGTCCATGGCGTGTAAACAATGCAAAATCGTGCGCGGGTACTGCTCATCTTCCAACAAATACTGCGCCACGTCCGCAGCGTCCACAGCGGCGCGCAAACTGCGGCGATAACTTTGCTCGGCACCCACCGAGCGCAGCACATTGCCCCAGATAATTTGTTTGGCGTAGGAGGCGCCGTCGTTGTGTTGCGCGTGCATCCAGGTAGCTACACCTATGTCAAGAATGCGCGTGGTCATGTCAGCGCGCTCCAGGTTACGCCCTAAGCGCAAAAAATCCCAGGCTTTATCGTGGCTCATGGTGCCGTACATTAAGCCATTAATTTGTTGGCAACCGCGAATAACACCCTTTAAAAATGCATGCCGCTGGCCGCGTTTTATGGCTTGGGAAAGATTTTCCTGCACAAACATCGACAGAGCATTCACCAGCTCCCAGGTTTCACCCGGCACCACATCCCTTGAGGTGCGCACATTTTCCCGCAGCATCCGCAGTGAGGACACCATAGAGCTGGGGTTGCTCTCGTCGCCGAGAATAAATTTCACCACGTTGCGCTCATCATAGGTTTTATAATTTGAATCAAATTGCGCTTGTGCACTGTTAAGCTCAATCAAATTCAGCCAACCTAAATTAATGCCTTTGGGCAAATCCAATAATAAATTCGCGTACACACCCAATAAACGCGCTGTATTTTCCACACGCTCAATATAACGCGCCGTCCAATAAATTCGTTCAGCTACTTTTGACAACATAATATTAAGCTCCGGTATCCACAACCCAAGTGTCTTTACTTCCGCCGCCTTGCGACGAGTTCACAACCAACGAGCCTTTTTTCATGGCTACACGGGTCAAACCACCCGTAGTGACATAGGTAGATGCACCTTGCAGAATAAACGGACGTAAATCCAAGTGACGCGGCTCCAGGCTGTTATTACCCACTAAAGTAGGTGCAGTGGAAAGCGCAAGCGTAGGCTGAGCAATATAATTGCGCGGGTCCGCTTTTATGCGCTCGGCAAATTCAGTGCGCTCTTTTTTGGTGGAGTGCGGCCCTACAATCATGCCGTAGCCGCCAGATTCATTCGCAGGCTTCACTACCAGTTTTTCCAAATTCGCCAGCACATATTCCATCTCCTTGGGATTTACACACAGAAAGGTTTCCACATTGGGAACAATCGGATCTTGATCCAAATAATATTTAATAATCTTCGGCACAAAGGCGTACACCACCTTATCATCCGCCACCCCGGCGCCCGGGGCATTAGCAAGGCCCACGTTGCCCTTTTTCCACGCCCGCATTAAACCGGGCACACCCAAAATCGAATCTGGGATAAAGGCTTCAGGGTCTAAAAATAAATCGTCGATACGGCGGTAAATAACGTCCACGCGCTCAAGGCCAGACACTGTCTTCATATAAACACAGTCGTCTGCCTGCACCACCAAGTCGCTGCCTTCCACCAGCTCCGCACCCATTTGCTGCGCCAAAAAGGCGTGTTCAAAATAGGCCGAATTAAAAATGCCCGGTGTTAATACCACCACCACCGGCTGCTCTATGTCACGCGGCGACAGGGACACCAGCATGTCGAACAGGCGCGCGGGGTAATCGTGAATGGGGGCGATTTGGGCCTGCTCGAAAAGGTCGGGCAACACCCGCTTGGTGATGGCGCGGTTCTCCAGCATATAAGCCACACCTGAGGGCACCCGCAGGTTGTCCTCCAACACATAAAACTCGCCATCCTTGTCGCGCACCAAATCAGTGCCGCAAATATTGGCCCAAACGCCATAACGAGGCATGATCCCTACGCACTCAGGGCGGAAGTTCTTCGATTGTTCGAGGATGTAGCGCGGTAAAACACCATCGCGCACAATTTTTTGCTCGTGGTATAGGTCGGTAATAAACATATTCAGGGCTTGCAAGCGCTGCTTTAAACCCTCAGCGGTAACATCCCACTGCTTTTTGGAGATGGTGCGCGGGATAATATCGAATGGCCAGGCGCGGTCGATATTGCCTTCATCGGTGTATACAGTGAAGGTGACGCCCATTTCCCGCACGGTTGCTTCAGCGGCCTCCCGGCGGCGCTCAATTTCTTCATCCCCCAGGGATTGCAAATAAGCCACCAAATGCTCCGCCGACTGCCTAGGTTTGCCCGGCTTTTCTATCAATTCATCGTAAAAATCTGCAGGTTTGTAGCCTTGCCAGTTAATCGTCATAACGAATTACCATCATTATTTATTGGGCTTTTTACAGTGATTTCCCAACGCGTGCACAGCGCCTGCAGGTGCCACACATACGCAGGAAATGATTAATACCTAGTCGATACGCTAACGCCTTCACCAACCCCTAGCACAGTTGTTTAAGGCTCACCCCCTTTTTATGTTCTCCCGCTGGCGGCACACCAACGAGTTCATGACGCAAGCTGCTATGCACAACCCCTTCCAAGTCGCACACCCTCTTGCAGGTTCACACCACGGCATCACCAGAAAATTAAGCGCTCGGCTCAGCCGCAACTAATCCCCCTTTTACCGCTAGGGCTAACAGGTTTCATGCCAGGACCTGCGTGCACGGCTTAAAACCCAATCGTTTAAAAAATGTCACGGGCTGCGTCTGAGTTTACAAGCGGCAACCCTGTGCTAACTTTAAAGAACGACGTGTAGATTGCCGTCGTCATTAACCAGCCTGCTAGCGGAGCAAAGTGGATGGCCAGAGCACACAGTTATGTAACCAAGCAAAAGCACCTTTGGGGACTTTGGGTTGCAGCTCTGGTATTGGCCTGTGCAAGCCAAGCCTT
>DAOQGS010000283.1:0-5192 GCA_035338675.1 Cellvibrionaceae bacterium | reverse complement strand
GCTCGAGCAACAGGTCAAACCAGGCAAAAATCTGCCGCAGTACATAGGCCTGCACCAAAATCCCCGCGCAGAAAATCAACACCAGAGCCGAAGCCACCCCCATGCCGGTAATGTATTGTCCCTCGGGTAATAACAGCACCAGCGGGATTTTTAACACCGACTCAAGTGCGTCGAACAGCCAATAAATCAACCCAAAGGTGATTGTGAGCGGCAGGGTAAATAAAAAGCCTTTTAGGAAGATATTGGCTAAGAATTTCATGGTGCGCCTGGCGGTAATCTCCCTCTCTAACAGAGGGAAGTGGAGGATTTAACAGCGTGTTGGGTTTTACAACTGCAGCGTCGAATGGCCCTGAGCGGCCAGCAATTTGATAGCTTTTTTATCGAAGGAAACAAAGGTTTCACCGCCCAACCAACTACCTTCATAGGCAATTACACCGTCGGCAAAATCCCCACCTGTCTCAAGAACCGCAAGGCCAGACTCCACCGCAGGCCTATTGACCTCCACATTCGCCGTAGCCAATAACGCGCGAATAGCGGACGCGACTTCGGTAGGTTGCAAGCTATAAACCCGGAGCAAAACCCATACAAATTCACACAAACACGGCAGCGCCACCGCAATTAACTCCGCATCATTCAACACCTGGGCGGCAATACGAGCCTGCACTGGGTCGTCTTGCATAGCGGCACGCACCAGTACATTGGTATCAACCGCAATACGCATTACTTACTGGCCCAACCCTGCTCGACGGCGGCATTGATTTCCTCAATGCTGGCGACTTTGTTCGAGCGGCCCGCCAGCACTCCCACGAAACCGGCAATACTTCCGGTTTGCCGGGCGGCTTTCAAAATACCGCGACCATCAGGTAATAAATCTAACTCAATTTTCTCCCCCGGCTTAATGCCCAGATGCTGCAGTACCTCTTTTTTAAAGGTGACTTGCCCCCTTGAGGTGACGGTCAACGTAGCCATAGCGCCCTCGTCGTTTTGATCAGAAACCGAATAGTAATGCAAAAATACCTTACCGTCAAATGCCAGAGCGGTGGCGGGATGGGGATCACGACGGATCTGGATGGAGCCCTGTAGGGCGCACCTTGGTGCGCCGCTTTTAATTTAATAAGCCGGAGTATCTGGTGTGGCGCACCAAGGTGCGCCCTACTGATCTGGATTACGCGTTGAGGCGCCAAACAGCCAATAGATGAGCCCGAAAATGATCATCAGCGGCAGGATAAACAAAAAGCCTCTTAAAAAATTATTGTCCAAAAAATTCATAACGCTTCTACAAGTGTGCAAAAAGAAAGGCCAGCAAAGCTGGCCTTTCTTTTAACTACCGAAGGGTTACAACTTCATATCCCCAAAAAAGTTCTTCATCCCCTCAAACCAACTGGATTGCTTTGGCGAGTGGGTGGAGCTGCCGGTCATATCCTCTTGCAATTGGCGCAGCAGATCTTTTTGTTTGGCAGTTAAATTAACCGGTGTTTCCACAATCACGCGGCAGAGTAAATCCCCGGCGGCACCGCCGCGTACAGGAGCTACGCCCTTGCCGCGCAGGCGGAACAGTTTGCCGGTTTGGGTCTCTTCGGGGATTTTTAACTTCACCCGGCCATCCAAAGTCGGAACTTCAATCTCGCCGCCGAGGCAGGCTTCCACCAAACCAATGGGTACTTCGCAGTAGAGATTTTTGCCATCGCGCTGGAAGAACTCGTGTTCTTTAACGGAAATCTGCACGTACAGATCGCCCGATGGGCCGCCCTCGGCACCGGCTTCACCCTCGCCCGCCAGGCGGATGCGATCGCCGTTGTCCACGCCCGGTGGCACCTTGACGTTAAGGGTTTTGGTTTCTTCCACCCGGCCGTGGCCGTGGCAGTCTTTACAGGGGTCGGTGATGATTTTGCCCTTGCCGCGACAGGTCGGACAGGTTTGTTGCACCGAGAAAAAGCCCTGTTGCATGCGCACCTGGCCGTGGCCGCCACAGGTGGTACAGGTGGCAGGCTTGGTGCCCGCTTTGGCGCCGCTGCCATCACAGGTTTTGCAGCTCACCAAGGTGGGTACTTTGATTTTAACGCTGGTGCCTTTTACGGCATCTTCCAGGCTTAACTCCAGGGTGTAGCGCAGGTCGGAGCCACGGGCTGGGCCGCCTCTGCGGCCACCGCCGCCTCCGCCGAAAATATCGCCGAACACATCGCCGAAAATATCGCTGAAGCCGCCGCCACCGAAGCCGCCGCCCATACCGCCGGCGCCTTCAAGGCCCGCGTGGCCGTATTGATCGTAGGCGGCGCGTTTGTTCTCGTCGGAGAGCACTTCATAGGCTTCGCTGGCCTCTTTGAATTTCTCTTCGGCGTCTTTATCGTCCGGGTTGCGGTCCGGGTGGTATTTCATGGCCACCCGCCGGTAGGCCTTTTTCAAGTCCGCTTCGGAAACGCCCTTGGCAACCCCTAAAATTTCGTAATAGTCACGTTTAGCCATGTAACGCTTTTTCCGTGGTCAGAAACAACAAAGCAGAGCTTAGCCCTGCTTAACCCAAATCCAAAAAAACGCTGCGGCGCAAGGCCGCAGCGGGATTACTTATCTTCTTTCACCTCTTCAAACTCAGCGTCAAAAGCGCCTTCTTCAGCTTTGCCGCTGGATTTCTCCGCGCCGCCGGAAGCAGCTTGCTGCTCAGCGTAGAGCTTTTGGGCAAGGCTTGAAGACGCTTCGGTCAGCTTCTGTGTCGAGGCTTCAATTTTTTCTTTATCGTCCGTTTTAACGACAGCTTCGGCATCGCTGAGGGCTGCTTGGATGGCTGATTTTTCATCTGCAGTCGCTTTATCACCCGCCTCTTCCAAGGTTTTCTTCGTAGCATGAATCAGGCCTTCCAGGGTGTTGCGCGCGCTGACCAGCTGCTCAAACTTGCGGTCCGCCTCAGCGTTGGCTTCGGCGTCTTTCACCATGCGTTCGATTTCCGCATCGCTCAAGCCGGAGCTGGCTTTAATCACAATGGACTGCTGCTTACCGGTGGCCTTGTCTTTGGCGCTCACGTTTAAAATACCGTTGGCGTCAATATCAAAAGTCACTTCAATTTGCGGCATACCGCGCTGGGCCGGTGGTATATCGGAGAGGTCGAAGCGGCCCAAGGATTTGTTTTGTGCCGCCTGTTTGCGCTCACCTTGTACCACGTGGATGGTAACCGCCGTTTGGTTATCTTCCGCCGTGGAGAAGACTTGGGATTTCTTGGTTGGAATCGTGGTGTTTTTCTCGATCAACGGAGTTGCCACGCCGCCCATGGTCTCAATGCCCAAGGTCAGCGGGGTTACGTCCAGCAACAGTACGTCTTTAACATCACCGGAGAGCACCGCTCCCTGAATGGCAGCACCAATGGCCACAGCTTCGTCTGGGTTGACGTCTTTGCGCGGCTCTTTACCGAAGAAATCCGCCACGTATTTTTGCACCAGTGGCATACGGGTTTGACCGCCCACCAAAATCACATCGTTGATTTTATCCACGCCGATACCGGCATCTTTAAGAGCAGTTTTGACCGGCTCCATAGAGCGCTTAACCAGGTCTTCAACCAGTGACTCCAACTTGGCGCGGGTGAGTTTTACCGCCAAGTGTTTGGGGCCGGAGGCATCGGCTGTGATGTACGGCAGGTTCACTTCAGTTTGTTGGCTGGAAGACAATTCGATTTTGGCTTTTTCCGCCGCTTCTTTTAAGCGCTGCAGAGCCAAGGGATCGTTCTTCAGGTTAATACCGCTGGATTTTTGGAAGTCTTCAACGAAGAACTCAATCAAACGCATATCAAAGTCTTCACCACCTAAGAAGGTGTCACCGTTGGTGGCCAATACTTCAAATTGGTGTTCGCCGTCTACATCGGCGATTTCGATGATAGAAATATCAAAGGTACCACCACCTAGGTCGTACACCGCGATGGTGCTGTCGCCTTTGGCTTTGTCCATACCATAGGCCAGGGCCGCAGCGGTGGGCTCGTTGATGATGCGTTTAACATCTAAACCGGCGATTTTACCGGCGTCTTTGGTGGCCTGACGCTGGGAGTCGTTGAAATAGGCCGGCACAGTAATGACCGCTTCGGTGACTTTCTCGCCCAGGTAATCCTCGGCGGTTTTTTTCATTTTTTTCAATACTTCAGCGGAGATCTGCGGGGGCGCGCGGCGCTCGCCTTTCACTTCCACCCAGGCATCGCCGTTGTCGGCTTGCACGATGCTGTACGGCACCATGGAAATATCTTTTTGCACCACATCGTCGGTGAATTTGCGGCCGATCAGGCGCTTCACGGCGAATAAGGTGTTGTTGGGGTTGGTTACCGCCTGGCGCTTTGCGCTCTGGCCCACCAGGATTTCGCCATCTTGCGTAAACGCTACGATGGAGGGCGTAGTGCGGTCGCCCTCAGCGTTTTCGATAACCTTAGGTTTGTTACCTTCGAGAATAGATACACACGAGTTGGTTGTGCCCAAGTCGATACCAATAATTTTGCCCATGCTAAATGGTCTCCTCGTAGGCCGTGGCGGCCGAATGTCACTTGAATGTTGTTTGGGTGCCTGCAGTTGCCAGGCGTTGCAATCGTTTTTAACTGGCTGTTAGCAATGCCCGTTTTGTTGCACTTGGCATCAATATTGGCACCGCTTGAGTTTTTTCAACCCAGTTGCACAGATTTTTTGTGGCTAAAGGCGGCAGCGGGCTGATCAAACTCGGTGGTACTTAGTCGGGCTTTTTCGATACCACTACCATAGCCGGGCGCAACAGGCGGCCGTGCAGGGTGTAGCCCTTTTGAAACACGTTTAACACCGTATTGGGTTCGCAATCGGCGTTGGGCACAGCGGTCATGGCCTGGTGCAATTGCGGGTCGAATGGTTCGCCCACCGGGTTCACCGGCAGCAACTGTTGTTTTTCCAGGCTGCTTTGCAAGGTTTTTAAGGTCAGCTCCACCCCTTCAATAAGGGCTTTTATATCGCTGCTGCTGGCGGCCGCTTCAATGGAGCGCTCTAAGTTGTCAGCCACCGGCAGAAGATCAGAGATAAAACGCTCTAAGCCAAATTTATGGGCCTTTTCCACATCCTGTTCGGCGCGGCGGCGAATGTTTTGCGCTTCCGCCATGGCCCGCAGGGACTGCTCTTTCGCCTGCATTAATTCATCTTTTAAGCGCTCGATTTCCGCTTCCAGCTCAAAAGTGAGCGGGCCTGCGGCAGCGGCAGCCGCACCGC
>DAOQGS010000282.1:0-5208 GCA_035338675.1 Cellvibrionaceae bacterium | reverse complement strand
CATTTTTAGCAGCGAAGGCGCGGGGTAGGTACTCTAGCCAAAAATAATTGTCGTAGTGCAAATCCAGCAGGGTGCCGTCCATATCCAGAAGTAAGGTATCAATGGCCTGCCAGGGAATCATTGTGGGTATAATGCCGCGCGACGAAAAATTCAACAGGGGGTAAGTATGCCTACAAAACCGCAAGTGTTAAAGCGCAGCCGCGTGGCCTCCTCGAAGATTTTTCACGTCGAAGCCCTGCATATGCGCTTTGCCAACGGGGTGGAGCGCGAGTATGAGCGCCTGCTCTCCAACCACCATGCAGTCATTATTGCCCCCATGTTGGATGACGACCGGGTGATTCTGGCTCAGGAATATGCCGCTGGCACCGACGATTACCAGTGGTCTCTGCCCAAGGGCAAGCTGGACCCAGGCGAGGACTACGCCACCGCCGCCAACCGGGAATTACAAGAAGAAATCGGTTATGCCGCCGGCGAGCTGATCCTGCTTAAAAACATGGCTCAATCCCCCAATTACATGCAGCACAGCACCCAATTGGTGTTGGCCCGCAACCTCTACCCGCAAAGCGCTGAAGGCGATGAGCCGGAGCCGCTCAATACGCGCATTATTTCGTTAAGTGACTTAGAAAGCGTCTGCCAGTGGCCGGACTTTAACGAGGCCCGCTCGATTGCCGCGCTGTTTTTAGTGCGCAGTTATTTGCACGGCCGGGGTTAGTTCGCAGTCAATGCCGCTATCTAAGTTCGATTTTCACGCCTTAAGTACAGCCCTTTTGCCTTTGGCTCAAGCAGCTGGGGCGGCTATTTTGGATGTAATCCACCACAACACTACACTTAAAGCCGACGCCTCCCCGGTTACCGAAGCCGATTTGGCCGCGCACAATCTGCTGGTCGGGGCGTTGCCGCAGGTTTTAGCCCTGCCTGTGGTGTCTGAAGAGACCCCGGCTGAGGACGCGGTCCTGGCAGATGCCTGTTGGCTGGTGGACCCATTAGATGGCACCAAAGAATTTATCGCCGGTAACGACGAGTTCGTAGTGTGTATTGCGCTGATGCACCAGTGCCTGCCCATTTATGGGTTTATTTACCAGCCTCGCACCGGCACGGCCTATTGGGGCGGCGCCCAATGGGGTAGTTTTAAATGCATCAATGGCGGCCCCAGCGAACCCATCAGCGCCCGCCGGGCCCATTTTGATGAGCCCTTAATTGCCCTGGTCAGCCGCCAGGGGGCCACTCAAGAGGCGCCCTGGATGGAGCAGCTCTCCCGCCATTGGCCCAGCGGCGTCATGCAGCAACCCATGGGCAGCGCTTTAAAGGCCTGTGTAATTGCCGATGGCGGCGCCGATATTTACCCCCGCCGGGGCCGCACCTGTATTTGGGATACGGCTGCGGCTCAAGCAATTCTGCAGGGCGCAGGCGGGGATTTTTTCAACCTTAATGGCAAACCCCTAAGCTACAACCCTGCAAGCTGCTATAACCCCGAATTTATCGCCGTGGCCGACACAAGCCTGCCCTGGCTGGATCTATTAGGAATTGCCTAATGCCCATAAATCCTTTGCGCCATTATGTGTTGGCGGTTTTATTATTAGTTGGCTGCACGCAAAAACCCGTTAGCGAATACACCAGCCCTGAAGTTTTCCCCACCCAAACGCACAATTTTCAACTTATTAAACAGGAAATTTTTGCCGACCCCATGAACGGCCTGGGCCTTAGGTATCAGGATATAGCCAAGCCCGGCAGCCATTTTGATGTGAACATCTACCCGGTGGGCGGCCTCTTCTGGCAGCAGATGGCGCCGATGTTAGAAGGCGAGATTGCGGCGATTATGGCGGACAGGGACTACGCCATAAGCCAAGGCGCATGGCAGGAAAAACGCGAAGTTGTGCGTGTACCGGTCACCATCGCTGGCCAAGCCGGGGTGCGCTTACAGTGGCATTTGTGGAGCGCGCAAAAAATCCAACACGAAATTGTGTTTTTATTTTTGCAACAGGATAAATGGGTGAAATTTAGTTTTTATCGCACCGCACCGAGCTATATGGCAGCTGATGCAGTGAATTTAGCCAAGCAGGCGGAGAATGCGGTGTGGCAATTATTGCCCGAATTACACGCCCCACCCGAATCCCCCCAGGTGGCACAAAAGCGCGCCGAACACGCCGCAAAAATGAAAGCCAAAGCGCTAGAATTATTGCAAGCTAAATAGCGCGTCCCTGCGCTAAAAATATCACCTAAGGCAGATTAACGGTGCAATAACCAGGTGCTGTAATGGTTGCAAAAGAAGGGCACTTATCAACGCAGGCGGTGCTTTTAACACCGTGAATTTCACCGGTGATTGGGTCTTTCATGGGGGCGCCACCCACTGAAGTTTGCTCCCACTGGGGGAAAACACAGCCGCCTGCAGTCACGCAACCTTTAACGCTCTCGCTATAACCCTCTGGGCATTCTGCAACCGGTGCGCTGACGGGCAAATAAAATTGATTTGCCAGCAGTTTTACGCCCGTGCCGTTTAATTGGCGAACCTTCTTATTCACACCTGCAACGGGCAGCACATCGCCCTCGCCTAAAACTAAATAGGCGCTGGCAACATCTTCATCAGTGGCTTTTACGGCGGAGAGATCAAAGTCGGAAATACTGCGTTTTTGCTTACTGTTGAGGGTGTACTCATTTAAAGAAAAACAGGGTGATGTAATGCAGCGAATGCCCGCATCCTCTAAGCCGTAAAAGGTGCCGGTAGGTTCGGCATCGTTAGCCGGGCGGTAGGCGGCAGTCGCGGTAAATACACCAAGTTTGCCAACGATGGGGTCTTTGCTTTTTGCCAGTGAACCGCGCAGCAATAATTGGGTATTAAATCCCACATTGGGCGCTGCCGAGAATGGGTCAAAGCCGAGCTTATCGTAATTTTCTTCCGCTACATAACACTCTTTAGCCCGTTTACCATCAGCGCACAGGGTGGTGGCTTGGTTCACGCTTTTAACAAAGATACCGCCGCACAGAGGGGATGCGCACTTGCGGTAATCCTGCCGCGCCAAATAAAACCCCTGTGCATTAAACGGCTCGTTGGTAACTACACCTGCGCCCTGGGCCACAAAGTGGTAATCCACCAAGGGGCCGTCAAACGCCCGCGAATCAATAAAGCCTGTGAAATCCAAAGTCTTGCCATCAAACTTAAACTTACCATCCGCCGTGGCGCCGCTTTGTTTTGCTGTGTAAGGGTCCTCCGGCAGGCTAAAGCCGTCTTTATTGGGGCTGATTTTTATATTGGAGAAAAACGCTTTATCCGCCACCACCGTAGCGGTTAAGGAGCCAGTAAAGGTGCCCTTAGTGATGGTGCAGGCATTGGGTGGGCAGCGGGCCGGGGTAATGGAATACTCACCGCTGACAACATTCAAATCAACAACCTGAGCCACATCCGCCTGGCTCAGGGGCGCCAGTAACAGCGCAGTGGCGGCAGCAGCAATTAATGTAGGTATACGCATAATTTAGGTTTCCGAGAAGGTTAAACAAAAGCGCTCGGCAAATCTGAGCCTGGCTATCCTAACAGCATCGGTGTGTCTAAATTGTTAATAAGTGTGCAGAGTGGGGTGGTGTTTTGGGTGGGGATTGGGGAAATTGCCGCGGTTTTGTTGGCGCCCAGAGGGTGATGGAAATCTCAGATTTTTCGAGGTGCTTAAAAGTCCGCCTGCTATAGATAAAATCGGGTGCGTAACCACTTAATTTAATTTGGGGATGGCTCGGCTAACGCTGAGCGGCTCAGGCGCTTTGGTAGTGCGTAAATTATTTCTAAAAATTAGCTAGGAATATAAGGGAAGAGGCGTATTGATAATTAATGGAAGTTTCGGAAATTCAATTTTCGTGGTGATCGCAGGATGTTGCCGTTCGAAATTGGTGTGATTGATTACGGCCACCAAATGCAAAAAAGTGCAACGCGGTAGAAAATTGATTCTCGGAGGCGTCCTAATTTTTATGAAAGCCGTATGAATAAATTGCAATTCAATGTTGATTCAGTGGTTGGCTCGTTTTGCGCCTGTTCCGGTTCAATGGATTTAATTGTTGGGTGGCTCTATTGAATTCGCGGCGATGAATCTGTGTGGTCATCAATCTTGCTGCGTGTCTGTAAAAATGCGCCCGGCTTACACAAAAATGTAATTAAATTAAAATAAATTGCCCTTCTTCCGATTGCTTTGGCGCAAGGGTGGCAGCAATCGCCCGAGTTTAAACTAGTGCACCGTAAGCGAGCCGGTTGGTTCTGTGGTGCGCCTTTAATGGTCAATCGCCTAATCAACCTCGAATATTTCACGATTATTACGCCGGGCGTCTTGCTCATACTTTATTTTTGTTTTCAATTCGGTAAAATGCACCTACAACCGGGATAAGTTTTTCCGCTCTACCACGGTTTTTAATCAAAAAGCAAGCCTGGGATTGGCTTATCCAACCCTCCGCCTGTTAAAAATATCTATTATTCTTCTTCCTGTTGGAGTGGCTCAGTCGAGTCGCAGCTCTGCTGATTTGTATTGCCTTGCTTTTGTTGTGTGAGATTTTCAAGTATGAAAATTCGTAATTTCCTTGCATTGCCTGTCGTTATTTGCCTCTCGCTGGTTCTCGCCGTTCTAAGTCAGCATGCTTTTTCTATCACTCTAAGTGCTACGTCGAATAGTAGAAGTGGCTCGATAACAATAAACATAAGTGGGTTGGCAAGTGACCCCAATTGTAATTCTTCCAATACGGTCACACTTTATGAAACCAAGAGCGGGACATCGGGGCTTAGTGCAACTACTGTAGCGGGGGGGCAGTTAAAACTCTATCGGGAGACAGGTTCGTATAGCTTTTATGCTACTCAAAATCGGGCCGACTTTACGTCTGTTTCTTCCCCCAACGGGGCTACCTATTACTGCAAAGATAGGAGCTCACCCGATTCTACATTGTCGGTAGCCGTTTCCCTAAACAGAGAAAACCCGGCGCAATTTGATAACCTTCGCCCCTTTGTAACGCTGAATTCCCCTCCGGCAGGCCAAGGCCTCGTTTCCGGCACCGTTTACCCTATTACAATTAGTGCGGTTGACACAGGTGGCAGTATTTCTCGAGTAGAAGTGCGAGATGGCACTACCTTTTTGGGTAATGCCCAATCTAGTGGCAACTCCATGTACACATTTAATTGGACGCCCACAACCAGCAGCTCAACGCCTGTTTACAAGGTTCTAACTGCAACCGCTTTCGATAATG
>DAOQGS010000281.1:0-5209 GCA_035338675.1 Cellvibrionaceae bacterium | reverse complement strand
CGGCGCCTTAGGCACCCTCGCTACGAGTTCAACTGCGGTTTTTAGGTTAAAAAGAATTTTTTAGCTGCAGCGAATAAAAATAAGGCGCCCTGAAAAGTCAGTGGAGCGCCTGTGTTTAACTAAAATTGCCTGATGTTATTAACCTGGCGGCAATTAGTGCCGGGTTAATAAAGGCGGCAAGGATGCCGCATCAAAGGTGCAAACCGCCGCGAGCCGCACTAAAACAAGAAAATCCGCGCATTTTCGTAGGTTTAGTGCGGCGAAGGCAAAATAGATCAGGACGATCTTTTTTGCCGCTGGGTTAATAGCAAGCTACTCCAAGGGAATTAGTTGGCTAAATCCGCCACTATGGCTTGCACCACGCTGCAGTGATTAATTAAATCCTGCTGGTTTTTCCATTCGCTGACATAATTTAAACCGTGGGGCCAAAAGTGGGTGCCGTCGGATTTTAATTGATCCGTAGCAACGCCGGAAATTTCCCGCAATTTCGCCGTCGCTTTGGGACCGGTATAAATGCCGTTGCTTACCAGGGTTTTAAATTTGGCGGCGCCTACACCAAATACATGGGCAATTTCGTGCATGGCGGTTACATGGTGCATGGAGGCGCGGGAGCCAAAGCGAATACTGCCATTGGTACTGCCATCAGCAGTTGCCACGCTGGGGTTATAGGTAATTTGTAATTGGCGGGATAAATTGGTGTAGCAATTGTAATTTTTTACCGCTAAATCCATGGCGGTGGTAATTAAATTGTAGGCCTCTTGCTCATCAGCCGTTGGATTGGCCGCGCGGCTGAGGGTATAGGTGACTTTGCCAGAGCCGGTGCAGCCATTGGCAGGCACAGGCGGCGTGTAGGTTTTTAGCAGGCGGATATTATCAATTTGCACCGTGACATTTTGTTCTTGGTTGCGCCAGGCTGGTTGAATTACCCAAAGGTGGTTGACCTTGGATAGGTTCAAACCCGAGGCAACTAAATCGGCGACTGGATAGGTGTGGGTTTGCCAATCAAAAGAGCTGTTGCCCTTATCGATGGTTAATTCCGCGCTCACACAGGGCAAAATACATTCGCTTTTAAAAATAAATGGCGCAGCACTATTAGGCTGTTCGTGGTAGGTGAGACGCATATCAAAACTGATGGCGCCGTCTTTATAGGCCTGTAAATCAGCGCTGGTGCCGGGCATGGCAAGCCCAAACCAGCCGTTGGCATTAATCGTGTGATTAGGGTCGTTGGCATTCCAGCGAATTTCCATCACCTTACCGTGTTTGCTATCGCCGCTATCCACACTTTGCCACTGCACGTGGCGGTTGGTTTCTGTACCTTGGTAGTGAAAAACTTCCCCTGTGCCAGTGGCAGACTCGTAGGCGAGGAAGGGGCCAAAACCTGGGCTAATACAATCCCCATACACTATGCCGTCGGCATTTTTGCACGGCTCAACCCGCACATTTACCGTATCGCTAAACGTTTGCCCATTAATTTGCGCGGATAATTCAAAGCTTAAATCAGTGCTTTGGCGCACATCCGGGGCGATAAAACCTGTGGCCGGTTGCGGGTCTAGATTTACGCTCGGCCCGCTTAATTGGCGCCATTTAAGTGTAGTGTTTGGCAGATTACTGCTATTTAAACGCACCCATTCACCGTTAAATACCACCTGATCGCGGCCTGCATCCACCGGGTTTATTGCGCTGCCAGAACTTGAGGAAGAACTGCTTGATGAGGAAGAACTGCTTGATGAAGAGGAGCTGCTACTTGAGGAGGTGCGTCCGGAGCTTGAGCTGCTTGATGAACTGCTGGAGGAACTCGCGCTGCCATCCGGGCCGCTACAGGCGGCGAGGGCAATTAAACTTAAAATTAATACACTGCGCGTAAAAATAGTTAATGCGTGCATGGCAGGCTCGAATAAGGCGGGTGTTAAACCCGGCGGGTTAATAAATAATAATGAATTATGAATGGGTGGGCATCGAAGTGCTGCATCATCAAAGCCGCGTTACATCAAAGCTGCGCTACATTAAAAAAAGCCGCGCCGCAAAACCGCTGGCGCAAATACAAATTGCCTACAAATACAATTTTGAGTTAATCCCTTCTCATTGCAATTAGCCCATGTGTGTTTGCGCTGACAAGCCTAACACCGGTTAGCGAGTAAGAAAGTGATGGAATTAGAATTTACTGAGCGGCAATTAAACGCTGAGGGTTTTTGCGCTGCATAGCTGCTGGGCGATACCGCAGCCGCTGCAGGGGCTGGGAATAGTGCCTGCCGCCAGGGATTGGGCCATGGCCCTGCGCGCCTTTAGAACCTGTGTGAGCTGGGTGAAATGGCCGAGGGCCTGTTGGGGGTTTTTGCTAAAACAGCAGCTCATTACGCGCCCTTGTACATCAATATAGAGCCCGAGTGTCAGCCATGGGCAGCAGTGTGCACCGGCCTTTTGGTACATGCGCGCATAAAAACTGCCCTGCCGGGCATAATCGAATAAGGCGCGTTTTACCTGCGAGTCGCTGGCGATTAATTGTTTGATTACTTGGTTATCTTGGGGCTGCAATAATTCGGCAATTAATTCGGCGCTGTAGTGTTGCTGGTAAGCGGGCATGGTTTGTAGGCCCTGCAGGCTGATACCGCCATCCATTCCTAAGGCGTGGTACAAGCGGCTGATGGCCTGCAATTGGTGGCTATGGCCGTGCAGCAGAGTAACGGCAAAGCCTATTTTTAAATCAGCCGCCAAAGCGCGTTTGGCGACTAACAGTGAGCGCAGGCCGCGCAATACTCGGCTGAGTTTACCGCCGCGCAGACGCTTAAAATCCAGCGGATTGAGGGTTTCTAAGGAAATCCACAGGTGATCCAGTGGCGATTGCAAAAGCTGCTCGATATTGCTGGCATTTAATAAGCTGCCATTGCTGATGGTGGATAACACAGCATCTGGGCAGTGGTGTTTGGCATCGTTGACTAGTGCAAAAAAATCGGGATGTATTAATGGCTCGCCTTCGCCTTGTAGTTCAATGGCGGTTAAATTTGGCCACTGGGCGAGGATGGCATTAAAGTCCGCGCGGCTGAAATCCCGCTGGGGCATATGGCGGCCCGCGCAAAATCCGCAGGTAAAATTACAGCGCGTGGTAATTTCTATTTGGGCAAATTCCACTGGCATATCCTCAAGCGATCAGAAAACTTAAAACGCTTAGCTAAACCACCGCAGCGAAGTTGGAGTAACTGCCACATTTTTTCGCAAAAAAAGCCCTGCTTGTTGGAGGCCGGAAATAACCTAATTCACCACGGCTACACCGCCAATTGATTCAGCCGCACCGCTAAATCTCCGCTCAATTTACCAGCTGTATGGAGTGAGGAATTAGGTGTGCGCAGTAGCTACAAACAGTTTTGCTCAGGGTTTGCAGGTCAGTTACTTGTAGCCCATCTAAAGGCAGTAAAACGCATTTTTAAATCAGCAGGTGGGGCGACCATAACACATCACAGGTTAAACCTAAAAACCGCAGTTGAACTCTACTACGGCCGCCTAATGCTTGAATCTGCACGCTTTTTTATCAAAATTTGACTCACCGTAGAGATGACTACTGCTTTCGCCAAATTTTGATAAAAAAGCGCACATATTCGGCGCCTTAGGCACCCTCGCTACGAGTTCAACTGCGGTTTTTAGGTTAAAAAGACCGCTCCAGTAGTGAATTAAAGGCGTGTGACAATGGTTAAACGAGGAGGCTAAGGGATAAAGCGAGGGAGTTATGAGGTGAGACTAAAAAGGCGGGAAGTGAAATAGCGAACGCGGCAAAAGCATCCTTGCTTTTGCAACAATCTAGGTTTTGCTTAGTAGGGTTTACCTACTACGTTTAAGTCAATTTTCCACAGAGTGCCGGAGCCTGTGATGTAGAGGGTTTTACCATTGCTGCCACCAAAGGCGGCGTTGGTGACATTGGCATCCACATTAATGGTTGCGATTTGTGTGCCGGTAGGCGTCATGACTTTTAAGCGTTTTTGATCGTGTTCGGCCACGTAAATATTGCCTAAGCAGTCAATGGCCATACCGTCTGGGCTGGTAACAGAGGCGAGGTTTACGCCCGTGCCCACGCCGCTGCTGGTAACCGGGTAGGCCTTTAACATGCCGTTGCCAGCGATATAGAGGGTGGACTCATCCGGCGACAGCGCTATGCCGTTGGGGTTATACATATTCTCCTCGATAACTTTCACCGTTTGGCCATCATACTGATAAGCGCGGGTTTGCGGCTGGCCACCGGCTGCTGCCGATTTTTGGAAATCCGGGTCGGTAAAATAAATGATGCCCTTGCTCGACACGGTTATGTCATTAGGGGAATTAAATGGGTTGCCTGCGTATTGGCCAACCACAATTTCCCGCGCCTTAGTGGCAAGGTTGTAGCGGGAAATGGCTTTTCTATCATGGGTGGCGGCCAGAATATTACCGTCGGCATCCACCGCCAGGCCGTTGCTGCCGCTGTTGGTGATAAAGGTACTCATCACGCCGCTGGCACTTAAGGTTTGAATGCGCGAGGCGAAGTTGTTGCTGAAGGAAAAGTCTGAAAAGTACAGGGCGCCTTTGATCCAGACCGGGCCTTCGTAGAGGCCTGAGCCCGGCTGTGCCGACGCGGTGCCTGCGATACGGCTGGCGGTGAGCTGGCCAGAAGGTGCTTGGCCTGGGTTGGCAGGGCAACTAAAACCGCCCGAAGTACCGGAGGAGCTGGAGCTTGATGAACTGGAAGAGGACGAACTGGATGAGCTGGATGAGCTGGAGCTTGATGAGGAAGAACTAGAACTGGATGAGCTGGAGCTGCTGCTTGAGGGGCGGCCAGAGCTTGAACTGCTGCTTGAACTACTGCTCGATGAGCTGCTGCTGCTTGCGCCGTTGCCGGTAATTGGGTCTGCGCCACAGGCGGTTAGGGCAGCTATAGCACACGCCAAGAGTGTGCTTTTAAATGCAGAAGGCATTGGCATAGAGGATCCTCAAAGATATAGGGTGTGGATTGACCTGGGTATTGGCCGCGGCAGGTTAACCGCGCCGGCAAATTAAGTGCATTAAGTATATTACCTGCGAGGGTTTTTCAGGCGGCCCAGTTAAGCTGAATTGTGGGCACAGGTCACAGGCTGTTAATCAAGTAACTATAGTGCACCGCTAGAGCCAGCTAAAAAGTGACGTCAGGCACATAGAGCGCAGATTTTTTGTGAGGTGTTAAGAATTATCCTAAAAACCGCAGTTGAACTCT
>DAOQGS010000280.1:0-5223 GCA_035338675.1 Cellvibrionaceae bacterium | reverse complement strand
GCGGAAAAGGCCATCACATCAAATTCTAATTTTTGTTGTAGCGCGTTCCATCCACCACTCCACATCGCTGGGGCTGTGGGTGCGCTCAATATGCAGAGCGGTGAGAATAGTGCTGTCCACTTGTTTTACCGCTTGTGACCCCGCCCGCAATAGGCGCGCTAAATTCCCCCAATTAGTTGAATTCGCCTGGCCGTTGACGGCTGCATTCACCACCGAATTATTACCCCAGCAATCGGTGTTGGCACCAGGTGTGTGAATTAACATGCCCGGCGATATTTCATTGCCCACTTGCACCATGTTCGGCAGCGCATTTACCGCTTTTAGGGACTCCAATACACCGGTGGTATAACGCTGCACCTCCAGGGCTAATTGGTCTATGGAGCGAGCGCCGCGCCAGGCTTCAGGAATGATTTGTTTGCCTGGGTCAGCCCAGGTATCGCTGTAATGAAAATCCAATAAAAAGCCCATGCCTGCGGCTTTGATGCGCGTGGCGGTGCGCACTATGTCGTCTTTACCCAGAAATGCCTGGGGTTTGCCGCTGCAGCCATTTATGGTGGAGGCATAACCATAGGCGGCTTTAGGGTCAACAAAGGTGCGCAGGCGAATAAAATTAATGCCGTGGTTTTTTAGCAGTGCTAATAAATCTTTACTGACGCCGTCCACGTCTACATAGCGGGCGTTATTGGCCAATTGCTCCGACCAGTAGGAAATATCCATCCCCAAAATATAATCCCCCCGTTGGTAACCTGCTGTTTGGCCGGAGGAGCTGCTGGAGCTGGACGAGCTACTGGACGAACTGCTTGAGGATGAAGAGCTGCTCGACGAGGACGAGCTACTGGAGTTTGATGAACTGCTAGAGCTAGACGAACTGCTAGAGGAACTGCTGCTTGAGATTTTGCCGCTGGAGGAGCTTGATGAACTGGAGCTGCCAACGAGTCCTTGCCCGGCAGGGTCTGCGCCGCAGGCGCTCAGCAACGAGCACAAGGTAAGTGCTGAAAAAAAGCTGCGGGTGCGGCTGAGAAAATCCAGAGCCATGGCGAGGTCCTCTTAGTCTGAGCCATGCAAGGCTCGGTATTTGTCAGTTAATTGCCATAATACCCAGATGATATTCCTGCGGCGCAATCTCCCTCGCAAAATGCTAATTTGCACCGCTTTTAAATCGCGTGACCACTAAAAATCCGGGAGCCATTATGAATACAGCCTTTAAGGCCGCCGCCCTATTGGGCGGCACTGCAGTTTTAGCCGGGGCCTTTGGCGCCCACGGATTAAAAGCGATGCTTAGCGAACATAATTTAGAGGTGTGGCGCACGGCGGTGTTGTATCAGTTTTTCCATGCCCTGGCCCTGTTGGCCATCACTAGTGTGCCCCAACAAAAGGCCTGGCGGCTCAGCGTCTGGGCTTGGATTCTGGGTGTGCTGATTTTTTGCGGCAGCCTGTATGCTCTGGCTTTAGGCGCTCCAAGTAAGCTGGGCATGATTACGCCCATAGGTGGGCTGGCTTTGTGTGTGGGTTGGTTTAATTTGTTGCGATTTAACGCGCAATAAATAGCCGCTTGAGATTTGTTTAAGGCTTAAATATTCAGTGCTTTTTATAGTAACCGGGCGGGATTTTCGCTTTGTCTGTTAACTTGGCATTTAATGCCCCTAGTTTAGAAGCAACCAGGCGAATGCTTTAGTGCTGCGAGCCAGCACTAGTCCCCCGCAGTGGTGAATACAGGTAATTGCAGACACGCCGTAAATACATCCCTGTAGGCGCATCAAAAAGATCCCTCTTTTTGACGGTCTGAAATTACCTGTATTCCCCACTGCTGCACCGTGTATCGATGAGCCGCCGGGTTAACTTCCTTTGCAATAGAGGCACCCCTTGTGGGTGCCCGCCGCGCCGCATAGTCTGATTAATTGCAGAGAGAATGAAAGGGCAGTGAGCGGTGGTTAGTTTATAAATTCAGCGCCTGTTTAATTAAACCACCTGTGCAGGCCACTAATAAAAACCCACCCACAATTTGAAAAAACTGTTTTTGCTCGCGCTGAATTAAAAAGCGGTGAAAATATTCACCCAACACATGGCCGATAAATGCCGCTGGTAGCGCCCAGAGGTGGGCGGCCAGTTGTAAATCTACACCTAGAGCCACAAAGGAGAACATTTTAATGGCGACCAAAATAAACCAGAGCACAAAAATAGTATCGCGCAGGTTATCTTTGGCGACTTTGCCTATGTAAACGGCCATTATGAGCGGGCCGCCCACTAAAGACGTGCCGCTAAAATAAGCCCCCAGGCTTAACAGCGGCCAGTCCATCCAGGCCTTACTGCTGACAATCGGTTTATTCAATAAATAACTCAGGGCATAAATAGCCACCACGCCATAAATAATCGGTGTGATGATGTGGCTGGGTAAATTAATAATGCCTATAACCCCTAATAATTTGGCGGGCAGCATAATCGGCAGGGTGCGTTTTAAAATGGCCCAATCTACCTGAGCAAAAAAATGCTTGGCATCCGGTTGTTGGCGGCGGCTTTGCCAGAGGGTGAGGGGGGAGAAAATCAATAAATGCAGGGCGATAACCGGCAAATAAATTAACGGCCGGTTATCGATTAATAAAATAAACGGCATGGTGAGCAAGGCGCCGCCAAAGCCCAAGCCCGTGCGTACAAAACCGCTCCATATAAACAAAATAAAAATCAGTACGCTGTTTAGGGTGAGATCAAAAGGCCAGGCGGCATTAAATATCATCGGTGAATGCCCATCTGGCATAATCGGGCTTCCTATTGTGGAGGCCTTATGCCCTTGGATCAATCTATTCGTTTTGTAGCCGCGCTCTGCGGCCTGATGGTGGCCGGTTTCGTCGGCAGCTTAATTACCGGCGGTTACCTCAACCAGTGGGGGATTCACCCGCGTCATTTAGGCAGTATTTGGACCATTTTTACCTCACCGTTTTTACACGCCAGCCTAGGCCATCTGCTGAATAATTTAGCGGGCTTTGGCGTATTGGCATTTTTGGTGATGCTGCGGGGCAAGGCCTGTTTTATTCAAGCCAGCCTCATTATTGTGGTGGTGGGCGGTTTATTGGTGTGGCTATTCGGGCGTTCGGCCAATCATATTGGCGCTAGCGGCTGGATTTTTGGCCTCTGGGGTTTGCTGCTGGCTATGGCCTGGTTTGAGCGCAGTTTTACCAGTATCGCCCTTGCGGTGGTGGTGATCTTTTTTTACGGCGGGATGATTTGGGGGATTCTGCCCCTGCGCCGGTTTGTGTCGTTTGAGGCCCATTTATTTGGGCTGGTGGCGGGGGTTTTGGCTGCCTATTTGTGGCGTAAGGGGCTCAGGCTACTGGGGTAATCTGAGCCTCGTTTGGGGCCATTAGCTAATGCTGCTTTCGTAACCGGCGGCGCTTAACAATGCGTCTAACTCGGCGGGATTGCTGGGTTTGATTTTGAAAAACCAACCGGCGCCATAGGGTTCGCTATTGATGGTTTCCGGGGCGTCTTCCAGCACGGAATTCACCGCGACAACTTCACCGCTAATAGGCGCGTAGATGTCAGAGGCGGCTTTCACTGATTCCACCACCCCTGCTTCTTTACCCGCTACCACCTGGCTGCCCAGGGCGGGGGATTCGGCAAATACCACATCGCCAAGGGCCGCTTGGGCGTGGTCGGTGATGCCCACGGTGACGGTGCCATCGGCTTCTAAGCGGGCCCATTCGTGGCTGGCGGCGTATTTTAATTCGGCGGGGACTTGGCTCATATCAGTTCCTCAGGGGTAATTGGGTCAGTATTAGTAAAGGGGCGCGCATTTCAACCTAAACACCGCATTTGAACCCTACTGCGGCTGCCTAAGATTTGAATCTGCACAGTTTTTGGTAAAAATTCGACTCACCGTAGCGGTGACTACTGCCGTCGCCGAATTTTTACCAAAAACTGCGCATATTAGGCGTCTTAAGCACCCTCGCTACGGGTTCAACTGCGGTTTTTAGGTTCAAACCGCCTGGCCGTTGCGCACAAAACAGGGTTTTACAATTTCTACTTCCACCGGGCTGTTGCGAATTAGCACCTGCACCTTGGCGCCCACTTCAGTGCCCGGGCCGCTGGGGATGCGGGCCAGAGCGATGGAATAGCCCAGGGTGGGGGAGAAGGTGCCGCTGGTGATGATGCCCGGCTTGGCAATAGCCGGGATAATAACCGGGTAATCAGCGCGCAGTACACCCCGAGATTTCAGCACCAGGCCCACCAGTTTGTCGGTGCCTGCAGTGCGCTGGGCGGTGAGGGCGGCGCGGCCGATAAAATCCCGCTCGGCGGGCGCCCAGGCGATGGTCCAAGCCATGTTGGCCGCCAGGGGCGACACAGTGTCGTCCATCTCGTGGCCATAAAGGTTCATGCCCGCTTCCAGCCGCAGGGTATCCCGCGCGCCGAGGCCACAGGGGGCGACGCCTGCGGCCATTAGGGCCTGCCAGAATTCGGCGGCCTGGGTGCCCGGCAGCATAATTTCAAAACCATCTTCGCCGGTGTAACCGGTGCGGGCCACAAACCAGTCGGCTTTGACGCCGCTCAAGGGTTGGCCGAAAAATACTGCTAAATCTAAAACTTCGGGGGCCTGTAAAACCTCGGCCACTAGGCTGCGCGCTTGGGGACCTTGCACGGCGATCATGGCCAGTTCCGGGCGCTCGCTAATCTGGACATTAAAGTCGGCGCCGATTTTGGCCATCCAGGCTAAGTCTTTTGCGCGGGTGCCGCAGTTAACTACCAGGCGGTAGCCAAACTCGGTGAGGTACACGATCAGGTCGTCCACCACACCGCCTTCAAAATTCAGCATGCCTGTATAGAGGGCTTTGCCGATCTGCGTGAGCTTAGCGACATCATTGGCCAACAGATACTGCAAATAGGCTTTAGCATCGCTGCCGGTTACGTCCACCACGGTCATATGGGAGACATCAAACATGCCCGCGTGGCGGCGCACCTGGTGGTGCTCTTCAATTTGCGAGCCGTAATTCACCGGCATGGCCCAGCCGCCAAAATCCACCAACTTGCCGCCGAGGGCGCGGTGGGTGTCGGCTAAGGGGGTTTCAAGAAGGGGTTGCTCTGCCATAAAAATGCCCGCTGTAAAACTCGGCATTCTAACGCGCTTGCCTTGGCAGGATAAAAAAATCGTAGCTATTGAATGCCTTTTTTATTCTGGATGGGTCTGAAGTTTTCGCCGACTAGAGGCCGATAAGTGAGTGCTTTGGTGCTGCG
>DAOQGS010000279.1:0-5224 GCA_035338675.1 Cellvibrionaceae bacterium | reverse complement strand
GCCGTGAAATCGACGCCGAGCGCCGCGACTTGCGGGATCAGCGCCGGGATCTTGATGATCAATTAGGGCGGTTTGATGATGGCCGGGAGCGCAGCTTTTGGTATAACAATCGGGAGTATCTACTGGATGAGCGCGGCTACTGTTACAGGGTTACTCGCTCAGGTAATAGCCGCCGTATGAGCCGGGTATCCAGCTCCTACTGCCGCTAAGTGTGAGCAGAGCAAAAGCCGGCCGTGGGCCGGCTTTTTTGTGGGCCTAGGTTGGTGAAGGCCTGGATCAGCTCAGGCCCCATCCAAGCGCCCGTTTATCACTAGCTGTCGGTATAAGTCCTCCACTTTGCTGCGCGCCCAGGGGGTGCGGCGCAGGAAGGTGAGGCTGCTTTTAATGCTCGGATCCTGTTTAAAGCAGCGAATATCAATCAGGGCGCCCAGGGCGGCCCAGCCGTAATGGGCCTGCAGGCGGTTAAGAATCTGCTCAAGGCTGACACCTTCCAGCGGGTCTTTGGGGCGGGCTTTGGGTGTGTCAGACATGGATCTCCCCCCGGGGGTGGGCAGTGGTGAGGTTGGTGAGCCAGCGGCGCCGGTAAATGCGCCGCCACACGGGCACAAATTTCAGGGCATCTTCTAAGAACATCAGGCAGTAAAGGATAAAAAAACTCTGCGGCCAGATAAACACGCACACCGCAAACACCGGCAGGCCTATGCCCCACATGACGATGGTATCGGTGATTAAACAAAACTGATTGTCCCCGCCCGCCCGCAACACGCCGATGATGCGCACCATATTCAGCACTTTAATCCACACCAGCAGGCAGAACAGCGCCAGGGTGTGTTTGAGCACTTCGGCTACCTCGGGGCTTGGGGCAAACAGGGCGAGGAGCGGCTCGTGCAGCAGCCACAGCGCGCTGCACAGGAGCAGCAAAAGCACCAGAGTGAGTTTGTCGAAGTAGTGGTGCAGGTACCAGGCGTACTTAAACTCGTTGGCGCCAAGGGAGCGGCCGACGAGGACAGCGCTGGCGTTAGCCAGGCCCACAAACAGGGCGAACAGCCCGCTCTCGATGGGCACCATCACTGCCATGGCGGCCAGGGCCTGGGTGCCGGCAAAGCCGGTGAGGGCGTGGTAACAGGTATTGCCCAGGCCCCAGAGGGCGTAGTTGGCCATCAGCGGGGCGCTAAAGCGCAGGAAGTATTTGAGCCGCTCAGGATGGCAGGCGTGCAGCAATTGGGTAAGGCTCAGGTTAAAGCCGCTGGGCCGCAGGTACACCCAGCCCATCACTAGCATCAGTTGCACCGTGCGGGCGAGCATAGTGCCCCAGGCGGCCCCCAGCACACCCAATTCCGGCAGGCCCCACTTGCCAAAAATTAGCCCGTAATTGAGGGCACAATTGGTGGCGATGGAGACCAGGGCGGCCAGCATGGGTAAACCGGTTTGGCCCTGGGCGCGCAGGGCGCCTTCGTAAATCACGATCAATTGGGTGAATAACAGGGCCAGGGCGGTGATGGCCATAAACTCCGCGGCAATGGCACACACCTGGGCGTCCGGGTTAATGAATGGCATCCAGCTCTGGGCCCAAAAGGCGCAGGCGAGGGTGAAGGGCAGGCTAAACCCCAGGCCCGTCCACAGGGCGGCGGCTAGAATGCTGCGGCAGTTGGCCATATCCCGTGCACCTAGGTACTGGGCCACCAATACACTGCAGCCGGTGGCGATGCCGCTTTGCAATACCAGGGTGAGAAAGTGCAGCTTGGCCGCCAGTCCCACCGCCGCCAGGGCTGTGGCCCCCAGGGGCGCCACCATCATCACATCCACCATACCCAGGGCCGACTGCATCAGCATTTGCAGGGCTACCGGGAGGGCGAGGCTGAGCAATTGGCCAGAGGAGAGCTTATGAACCTGGGGGGAGGAGGGCTGGGCGGACAAAACAACTCCGGTACTTAAACAACTGGGGGCGGCATCTTAAGGGAAAATACCCGTCTTGGCCTGCGTTTGGCCCCTTATCAGCGCCATTGGTCACAGCCGGGGGTTTTTTAGGCCGATTACTTCTATGCTTTAGGTTAATGGGGCCCAGGTGTTCGCCCTGCGCCGCCCACTGCGATACTGAGGTACAGCCATGTCGGACCCCATCAGCCCACTTATTGACGCGCTCTTAGAAGACCCTGGCAGCGAAACCCAGCGCCAATTGCAGGAGGCACTCAAACCCTACACGGTGGATGAGCTGGCGCTGGTTTTAGAATCCCTCCCTCTGGCTAAACGGGTGATTGCCTGGCACCACATCCCCCAGGAGATGCGCCTGGATGTGCTGGTGGCCCTGCGCGGTGAAGCGCGTTTATTACTGCTGCGCAACCTGCCCAGCGACGAGCTACCCAGCCTGTTTGAAGACCTGGAGGCGGAGGATTTATTGGAACTGGCGGAGAGCCTGCCGGAATCCACCATCGACCTAGCCCTAAGCCGCATGGATGAGCGACAGCGCCAGTCTTACGCCCTGGCGCAGAGTTTTAGCGAGCAGCAAATCGGCCGCTGGATGAACAATCACGTCCTAGTGGTGGCCCAGAATATGCGGGTGGCGGAAGCCCTGCGCCTGCTGCGGCGGGAGGCGCCCAAACACACCGAGGTGCTTTATCTGGTCAACCGCACCGGCCGCTGGGTGGGTTGTGTGCGCATCAGCCAGTTGCTTACCGTGCTGCCCCACACCAGCGTGGGGGAGCTGCAAGAGGAGGACTTCCCCAGCCTTAACGCCGAGGACAACCTCTATGAGGCCGCCGAGCAGGTGGCCTACAGCGGCTACAGCGCCCTGCCGGTACTCAACAAGGAGGGGGTATTGCTGGGCAGGATCGACATGAGTACCGCAGTGGAACTCTTGCATGAGCAGGCAGAGCGCCAGCGCATGAGCCAAGCCGGTTTGGCCGAGGACGCCGATCTCTTCGCCCCGGCCAAACGCTCCGCCCGCACCCGCGCCCTCTGGCTGGGCATTAACCTGCTCACCGCCCTGTTGGCCTCCTGGTTTATCGGCCTGTTCGGCCATAGCATCGAGCGGGTAGTGGCCCTGGCGGTATTGATGCCGGTGGTGGCTTCCATGGGCGGCATCGCCGGTAGCCAGACACTTACCCTGGTGGTGCGGGGCCTGGCCCTGGGGCAGGTGCACACATCCAACCTGGCTGCCCTGTTCGATAAAGAGTTGCGGGTGGGTGCTATCAACGGCGTGCTCTGGGCCTTGGTAATCGGTTATGTGGCCTGGCTCTGGTTCGGCAGCCTGCTGCTGGGGCTGGTGATTGGCACCGCCGTGGTGGTCAATATAGTCACCGCTGCGGTGTTCGGCGTGTTGCTGCCGGTGCTGTTGGATCGCCTGCGTATCGACCCGGCCCTGTCAGGCTCCGTCATCCTCACCACTATTACCGACATCATCGGCTTTGTGGCCTTTCTGGGTTTGGGCACCTTACTGTTGGTCTAGCAGCGGTGGCTGCGGCTATGGGCTAAGTCAAACCCAGTGGATTTTATGAACCGGTACTGGCAAAACCGGTGGTAGAATCCGGCCGAGTTTCGGTTTGGGTAGGGCTGCTGCTAGGGGCCAGATTGATCAAAACACCCTGTTTGCTCGTATAACCCCATTCTGTTCGCGCCGGCGGCTGCCAAGGCCGGTTTCCCACTTGCTCATTCATACCATAAGGGGTGATGCGTGTTGCTAACCACTGACCTACCCACACACCAAGGCTCTACTGCGGCTTCTCATACAAAAACCTGGCACCTATTGCGCACGCCGAATTTGCGCAACCCCAACCTTGCCCAGCTGCGCCAATCGGTGCGGGATTATTTTTGTAACACCTTTGCCGTATACGACGATTTATTTACCTGCCTGCGCACCGACGCCGCCTATTACGAAAAACCCATCGCCCTGCGCCACCCGTTAATTTTTTACCTGGGCCACACGGCAACTTTTTTTATTAATAAATTAGTCCTCGCCCGTTTAATTGATACCCGCATTAACCCGCGTTTTGAATCCCTATTTGCTGTGGGCGTGGATGAAATGAGCTGGGACGATTTAGGCGTGGAATTAAACGCTTGGCCGAAAGTTGCCGAGGTAAAAGCCTACCGCCGCCACGTGCGTGAATTAGTGTTAAGCCTGATTGACACCCTGCCGCTCACCGGCCCCATCGATTGGCAAAGCCCCTGGTGGGCCATAGTGATGGGTATAGAACACGAGCGCATTCATCTAGAAACTTCCTCGGTATTAATTCGCCAACATCAATTACACCATGTACAGCCGCAAAAAAATTGGCCTGTTTGCCCGAGTGCGGGCGCTGCACCGACTAATTATTTAGTGCCCGTAACTGGCGGTGTGGTGCATTTAGGCAAAAAATTCGATGCGCCTTTTTACGGCTGGGATAATGAATACGGTGAGCACAGCACCCAGGTGCGGGATTTTTCCGCCGCCCGTTATCTAGTGAGCAACGCTGAATACAAAACCTTCGTGGATGCAGGCGGCTACAGTAATAGCCAATATTGGGACGAAGAAGGGCAGGGCTGGTTAAGTTACACTGGCGCCATTTATCCCACCTTCTGGCGCGAGAAAAACGGTGAATATTTCCTGCGCACCATGACTGAAGAAATTCCCATGCCGTGGAATTGGCCGGTGGAAGTTAATTGCCTGGAAGCCGACGCCTTTTGCCGCTGGAAATCCGCTGAGCTTGGCCAAACCCTGCGCCTGCCCACCGAGGATGAATGGTACCGTTTATACGAAGTGGCCGGTTGCAGCGAAGTGGGGGAACTGGCTGCCGGTAATTTACACCTGGATTATTTCGCCTCCGCCTGCCCGGTCAATCAATTTGCCCAAGGGGATTTTTACGATGTTACCGGCAATGTTTGGCAGTGGACACAAACACCCATGTACCCATTTGAAGGCTTTGAAGTGCATCCGCTGTACGATGATTTCACCGCCCCCACCTTTGATAACCGCCATAATTTAATTAAAGGCGGCTCTTTTATTGCCTGCGGCAACGAATCATTAAAATCTGCCCGCTACGCCTTCCGGCGGCATTTTTTTCAACACGCAGGTTTTCGTTATGTCGTCGGCGACGAGGTCAACCAAGTGCCCCAATCCCACTATGAAACCGATAAATTAATGTCGGAATATGCCGAATTCCACTACGGCGATGAATACTTTGCTGTACCCAATTTCCCTGCGGCGCTGGTCAATTGGGTGCGCCCGTATCTTGCCAGTAAACCCCGCAGC
>DAOQGS010000278.1:0-5226 GCA_035338675.1 Cellvibrionaceae bacterium | reverse complement strand
GAGCACAACCTTGCCAAGGTTGGGGTCGCGAGTTCGAGCCTCGTTTCCCGCTCCAAATACAAAAAGCGCAGATTACGGTCTGCGCTTTTTTTTTTGCTGTGGATTCTTTCCAAATCTTCTTTGACGTAAGCACTATTTATTTTCGACGCAGATACACGAGGTGGTTATGACGGCACAACCCTGGGCGCTGAGTATTCGCGATCTGACTAAAACCTACAGCAATCAATTTACCGCCCTTAAGGGCATTAATTTGGATGTGGCGCCGGGGGATTTTTTTGCCCTCTTAGGCCCTAATGGCGCCGGTAAATCCACCACCATCAGTATTATTTCGTCTCTGGTAAAAAAATCCGCAGGCTCGGTGAGTATTTTTGGTTGTGATATAGACCGAGATTTTTCTGCCGCCAAACAACACCTGGGGGTTGTGCCGCAGGAATTTAATTTTAATTTGTTTGAAAAAGTGGAAGACATAGTGGCCAACCAGGGCGGCTATTATGGGCTGCCGCGGGCACTTGCCTATCAGCGGGCGGAAAAATACCTCACCCGCTTGGGATTGTGGGATAAAAAAAATCAGCAGGCGCGCAATCTATCCGGCGGTATGAAACGCCGCTTGATGATCGCCCGCGCCCTGGTGCATGAACCGCGCTTATTAATATTGGATGAGCCCACCGCCGGGGTAGATATAGAACTGCGCCGCTCCATGTGGGATTTTTTGCAGGAAATTAATGAGCAGGGCACCACTATTATTCTCACCACCCACTATTTAGAGGAGGCGGAAATGCTCTGCCGCAATATTGCCATTATTAATCAGGGCAATATTGTGGAAAATACCAGTATGAAAGCGCTGCTAAAACAGCTGGATAAAGAAACCCTGGTGTTTGATACACGCAACCCCTTTGGCTCCTTGCCGGTGGTGGCTGATTATCTGCTGAGGGGAGTTGATGAGCACTCGTTTGAGGTGGTGATCAATAAAGGCCAATCGCTCAATCCATTATTCGCCGCCTGCACCGCGCAAGGTATAGATATCATTAGTATGCGCAATAAGGTCAATCGGCTTGAAGAACTCTTCGTCGCTTTAGTGCAAAACCACAATGGAGCAGGCAGCCTATGAATATGCAGCAACAATTTATTGCCTTTAGCACCATTGTGCGCAAAGAAGTGCGCCGCTTTACGCGCATTTGGGTGCAAACCCTGCTGCCTCCGGCCATCACCATGACGCTGTATTTTGTGATTTTTGGCCATTTAATCGGCTCGCGCATCGGCCAAATTCACGGCTTTGATTACATCACCTTTGTGGTGCCGGGGCTGGTGATGATGGCGGTGATTAACAATGCCTTTGCCAATGTGGTGTCGTCTTTTTACAGCGCGAAATTCACTAAGAGTATTGAAGAATTACAGGTGAGCCCAACCCCCAACAGTATTATTCTGTGGGGCTATGTGATGGGCGGGGTTCTGCGCGGCTTGGGTGTGGGCGTGATTGTGACCACACTTTCCCTCGCCTTTACGCATTTAAGTATCGCCCATGTGGGTGTGACTTTAACCGTGGTGGTGCTCACCTCAGTGTTATTTTCCATCGCCGGTTTAATTAATGCCGTATACGCTAATTCGTTTGATGATATTTCGGTGGTGCCCACCTTTATTCTTACGCCCTTAACCTATTTTGGCGGTGTGTTTTATTCTATTGATATGTTGTCCACCACCTGGCAGTGGGTTTCAGTGTTTAATCCAATTTTATACATGGTCAATGTATTTCGCTTTGGCATCTTAGGTGTCAGCGATGTACCCGTCGGCCCATCGCTGCTGGGCATAGGTTTATTGACGCTGGGGCTTTATATTTATTGTTGGTATTTGCTGGAAAAAAGCGGCAAATTGCGCGGCTAGGGGAGTGTAAACATGCAAACCGTCTATGGCAAACCGGTGCACTTGGGGCTGCAGCAGGCCTATTCAGACCAATACGATCCGGCCCTTTTGCAGCCCATTGAACGCAGCAGCTGCCGCGCGCTGTTGCCGATTAAAGAATTTATCGGCGCTGATTTATGGACGGCTTTTGAGGTGTCCTGGTTGGATGCCCTGGGTAAACCCTGTGTGGCGGCGCTGGAATTTGAATTTCCGGCTAACTCCAACCACATCATTGAATCCAAATCGTTTAAATATTATTTGAATTCATTTAATCAAACCAGACTGGCCTCGCGGGAGGAATTAAATCAGCGGCTGTTAAACGATTTATCCCTCGCCTCTGGCGGGCAAGTGGCGGTGCGCGATTATGTTCCGCCTGTAGCGTTGGGCTTTGATCGGCAAGTACTGCTCGATGCACTGCCGCTTGTTGAGCCGGCGTACAAACCGGCGCCACAATTATTAAGCGCAAGCGGTGCCCAGGTTCAAGAAGTGCTCTGCAGTCATTTATTAAAAACCAATTGCCCAGTTACCGGCCAGCCGGATTGGGCGAGTATTTGGATTGGCTACGAAGGCGCGCAAATTGATCACCATGGCTTGCTGGCTTATATAGTGTCTTTTCGCGAGCAGCAGGATTTCCACGAGAATTGTGTAGAGCATATTTACTGCGATCTTTGGCAGCGCTGCGCGCCTGTGCGCTTATGGGTATACGCTCGTTATACTCGGCGCGGCGGGTTAGACATTAATCCGCTGCGCAGTAGCGAGCCCATGGCGGCGCCTAAGCTGCGGGGGTTTCGGCAATAATTGCGCAAAAATCCCCAGTTATCGAGTTTATGTGGGGCGGTCGGTAATTTGTTCGGAGGCCTTGCGCAGAATTTCGATGACTTTGTCTTTTTGGTAACTCTGCAATTTTTCCATATCCAAATGCAGTGAAAAGCCCTCTGAGGTGTACTCCATCCAGCTGTTTTCTTTGCCCAAGTCTTTGCGAAAATCATCTACTTGGTAGACTTTTACCGGTTGGTTAAAGCCGCGAATGGGAATTTCCCCTTTGTCTTGGCACATCACCATGTCTTTCACCAGCGACCAGGTGTCGTGGGAAATTAATATTTGCCCCGGCTCGGCGGCAGATTCTAAGCGGGAGGCTAAATTCACATGGGTGCCCAGCACGGTGTAATCCATGTAATGGCTTGTGCCGAAGGAGCCGACGGTGCAATAACCGGTGTTAATTCCCATGCGGATTTTCAGCGGGTTTTTAATGCCGATGGCGGACCAGCGCACCTGTAACTCCAGCATTTTTTTGCGCATTTCGATGGCCATGGAGACGCAGCGTAAACAGTCCATTTTAAGGCCTTCACTCTGCGCATCGCCAAAAATCACCATCACAGCGTCGCCCATAAATTTGTCGATGGTGCCTTTATGTTTGGTGGCAATGCGGGCCATTTCGGTTAAATAAGAATTCAATAATTCGGTGAGAGTCTCCGGCTCTAATTCTTCTGAGAGCGCACTAAAGCCCATAATATCCGAGAAAAACACCGTGACCCGTTTGCGGTCGGTGGTGAGGGTGTGTTCTTTGCCTTCGTTGATGGCTTTCCAAACCGTGGGCGTTAAATAGCGGGCGAGTTTGTAACTGCGCAATTTATACAGCGTGTGTTCACTGGTAAGTTTTTTAATGTGGTTGTCGAGTTTTTTCATGCGCTTGTGGGCGTAAAGACCATAAGCGCAAAAATAGGTAAAAATGCCAATTAGGCTGAGGCTATTTATTTCCAGCCGATCGCTGTACACCCACTGGGGCGCTTTGAGGAAAAACCCCACAACCATACCGCCGATCATAGCGGCATCATCTATGGCCCATTTGCGTAAGCCGCCGTTAATCAGGCTATTAAATTGCACCATGGTGACAAATAAAATAGTCGGCAATAAACGAAATTCGGTGAAGTTGAGCACCAGGCCAATCATCGCCGCATCGGCGGTCATAAAGCGGTCGAAGGAGCGGCCTTGGTTGGAGGAGTAGCGTTTTAAATAGAGATAACTGACGAGGGAGTAAAGCACAACAAAAATAGTAATGCCGACTAAAGACCAATTAATGGCCTGCCAATTTATATGACTAAAACTTGTGCCTGCTGCAGCGAAGCAAACCAGCGCGCGAATATGGTGTTGCCGGAAGGAAAAATCTCCCCCATCGGTATGAAAACTCGAATGAGACGAGGCGTCGCTCATGGTGCGCACCCTAAAATTTCAGCTTATTTTTTCGATTAATCGTGTGTTGGCGGTTGACTACATCGGGGGTGTAGGCGCCTTTTCGTATTTATAGACAAACAAACGATGTCAACTTTGTGACGCTATTATTATTCTGGGTGTGCATTAAACGCTATTTTTCTAGGGCTGTCCATCGCCGCTCGCGCAGCGGATTCAGCCTTTGAGTTTTAGGTCGAGGTAGCGCTCTTCAAGCTCGGCGTATTTGGCTTTAAAGGTGGTGAGTTCGCGGCGCAGTGCGCGGGTTTCGTTATTGTCCTCGGGGGCCGCTTCGTTGATGGTTTTTATTTTTTGATTTAGCCTGCGATTGTCCTGTTTTAAGCTTTGAATAATGTGTTGATTGGCCTCCTCGGCGGATTGTAGTTCTTTAAGCCGCGTGCGAAATTGCCCCACTTGAGCGGCGCGCACCCGCAGTTGTTCAATTTCCTTTTTCGAATTTCTTAATTCTTCTTCCATCAATTTAATGCAGGTTTCCGATTCTTGCATGTAGCGGGCTTGTTTTTGTAATTCACTTTGTAAATCTTTGATCACGCTGGCGCGCTGCTCTTCATTTGTGGCGCGCGAAAGCTTTTCCTGCAGCTCGTTGATGGTTCGATGCTGATCCACCGTGACATTGCGCAGGCGGATGATTTCTTTGTGGGATTGCTCGTCGTATTTGATGGGATTGGTATCGACGCCCGCTTCTATTTGATCGCTAAAACCTGAGTAAACCGTGTGGTAGTTGTTGAGGATGGGCGCAAGGTCCTCAGCCGGGCGCCCCTGGCTGATCAGGCTCGACATTTCGTCGAAATATTCGCCGGCCTTACCCTTGCTTTCGCGCCAGGTTTTTTCCAAGTCGAAATAGAGGCTTTTGAATTTTTCCAAGTTGGAAATGCGTTTGCGGCTGGTTTCCAGTTCTTCGCGCAATTGCTCAACTTCCCCCTCGCCACTGGCCGAGCCGCTGTCGTAGGCCTTGTTGTAATCCAACAGTTGTTGATAGCGCGCGGCTAACAAGTCCCAGTTGGTTTTATTGAGAATCTGCGAGTGGGATTCTTTCTCCGCAATTAATATGGCGTGGCGCAGGGCGGCGGTGCGGCGGGGGAG
>DAOQGS010000277.1:0-5236 GCA_035338675.1 Cellvibrionaceae bacterium | reverse complement strand
GCCGCATCGGCCGTTGATTACACTGCAATTACCGCCCGCCTAAACAACGTTGGCGGCCTCACCATTGAGCAGAAGTTTGATGCCCAGGCCAGCTCGATTACCGGTCTGTACGGGCAGTACACGCTAAAAATTGACGTGAATGGCCGGGTGTCCGGGTTCGGCCTGGCGTCAACCAATACTGCAAGCACGTTCATTATCAACGCCGATAAATTCGCAATCGGAAAACCGGGCGCGACCGGCAGTGACATTTACCCGTTCATTGTTGATACGACAACCGGGCAGGTGGTGATGGATGGGGCTTTTATAAAAAATGCCACTATCAATGATCTGCAGGTTGGAGGCGTTACGGCAGGGAAAATAACAGGGCTCAAGGCCAGTTTTATTACTGTTGATGCTGGGCAGGCAAATATTGATGAAGGAAGCGTATCTCAGGGCATTCAGTCGTCAAATTATTCGGCAGGGGTTTCTGGGTGGAAAATACACAACAATGGTAATGCTGAGTTTAACGACCTCGTTGCTCGCGGGACGCTAAGCTCATCCAATTACAACCCTGGCAATGCTGGGTGGCAGATTCAGAAAAGTGGGGCGGCGGAATTTAACGGGGTGGTGATTACTAGGGCAAATGTAGTTGCCGATTCTGGATCAGCGGGCAACTATTATCCTCCTGCCGGGTGGCATTTTGAGAAAGTTTATGTCTCGGCTCCATCGGCTGGAAACAGATGGTTTTATGTCAGGGGCAACGACCTGATATATGATGGCACATACACGGAGCAAAGCGTTTATGCTGCTGCTCACGACGGAAAGAACGGCGGCGTCACTTTTGCGGTGGATACCGGCTATATAACGACGGATGACATAACCGATAATTTATCGGCAAGCTTTGTTGGTAGGGCGCAAGTTTTTACGGCAAGTTACTCTTATAGCGGAGGCGCGTTTTCGGGCACTGCGTTTTATCTTGACGCGGAATGCTCGGTTGGATTCATGCGCACATGGGCTGGGCCACTGGGGGCAGATCCAGACCAATCGCAAAAGCGCATAATTTTATATATTACCGTCAGGTTGAATCCTGACGTTCATCCCCAGGTAACAAACATTAGAGCCAACCAAATTAGCTGGGCACTGCATAGGATTACTTGATGAGACAAATTTTTTACTGTTTCGGCGCGAGCGGATTTTTAATCTCTCGCCTCCACTTAACCGCCGAAGAGGCGGCTTACAGAACCGACATAACCACCGTGGAGCCACCGACGGAAAGCGAGGATCTGAAAGCTGTTTTCGATGGCGAGACCTGGGCGCTTGTCGATCGTTACCCGCCGCCAGATCCAGCCCCGTAGCTTTTTTTTCGCGAAAGTGGGAAAATTCCTAAGCTGTCGAATCCTGCGAGCATTCCGTGTATTCCGTTCATATTCCCCCGGTCGATACGCTCAACCGGTGGAAGGACAGGATTAATCGCATTGGCGATAGGGTGAATCACCCTGAATTATTCAGCGACATAAAAAAGGCCTGCCTTAAAAAGCGGGCCTTTTTTTTCGCCTTCGAGAAAGGCTTTTTTGTTCTTCGACCCAGGCCCAGCTCCGTGCTTGTTTGGGCTGCCGCCTCTTACTCCCCTGTAAACCGCCTCGCCGTACAGTCCCAGATTGAGGACTTGGTGCGCGAAATCGGCGGGCAATGTATCGAATTTTGGACCGTGCGCCCTGGCTTTAACCGGGTTGCGCGCTCATTGGGCTATTCGCCAAGGCCTGATATTTGGCGGGGCGTACCCGTAACCGTTTGGAGAAAAACACTGTGATTGATTTGCTTGATGGTTGCTTGATTGAGCCGCCACGCTTCCAGCCTATGGCCCGCTTCCGTAAGTTTGGTGCGCAGCGGGTTTTTTATAAGGGTAGCGCCCCCCAGCAAAAAGAGACTGAGCAGGAAAAAGCGCTTGCCCAAGTAGCTAACGAGCAGTGGGCGCGATACAAGGAGGTTGGCATTCCCGCCCGCGAGGCATTTTTTAAGGCCGTTAACGATTCGGGTACCGAGCCTGCAAACTCATTTGCCAGGGGCACGGCCGCCAGCGCCACAAAGGCCAAGTATGGCGGCTTAAACATGGTCAAGCCAGGTGTTGGCGCCTCTTCCCCGGCCAATACTTCAGGCGGGTTTACGCTGGCCATGGCCAGGGCAAAAGACACGGCCGGCAATACTCAGGGCGCCTCGCTCTCGCAAGAGGATATGCACGTTGGCGGCCTGCAGGACATTGTATCAATCGGCCGGGGCGAAGCGACCCAGGCAAGCGCGGGCCTTAGTGACCTAGCGATAAAGGCAAACCAGAAGGCCACGCAAGATGTTACCAATCAATTCAACAACCGGGCGGCCAATATGTCTGCGGCTGGAACGCTGGTGGGTGCCGGGGCGCAACTTTACGGGGGTGGGCTCAATGACAAGAAGGCCTGGCAGAAAAAAACAAATGCGCAATATGGCTTTGGCGACAGCCTTGGCTCTTCCGATCCGTTCGCATAAGGGGGTTACATGGCGGGCTTATCTCAACTGAGCACTGCGGCTCAGGGCAAAGCGCCAGTTGCTGACTGGATAAAAAATGTTTCAGGGCTTGGCGGTAGGTCGGCATCCGACACATTCGCGCAAATAACCCGCGACCAGTGGGCAGATTACAAGAACACCTTTGCCCCCTACGAGGATCAGTTAATCGCCCTTTCTACTGGCAATGCCGACAACCTGCAAAGCGAACAGCGGGCGGCCGGGGCTGTGGAAAATTCTTTTAATTCATCCCTTGGGACGCTGGCGCGGGATCGATCTCGACTTGGCGTAAGCATCGGCAGTGACCAAGCGGCAGACGAAAAGCGCCTGGGCGCAACACTCAAAACCGCCTCCCTGGTGGGGGCGACCAATAAAGCCCGACTACATGCACAAGACCGAGACAAGGCGGTGCTAACGGGCGGACTATCCAGCTTAAGAGGTGCACAGCAATGAGCGGTTACGGCTTAATGCAGATGAGCAGCAGTGTAAAAAATAGTGCGCTTGGCGGGCTGAGAGACGCGGCAATGCTTGAGGAGCGGCGCAATCAAGCGAATCGGGCTTTGAAGGAGCAAAAAAGCCAAACGGAAAAAATGAGCATGGGCACCGGGGCGGCGACTGGCGCCATGTATGGGGCGATGGCTGGCGGCCCTGTTGGCGCCCTGATTGGCGGCGGAATTGGGTTGCTTGGCGGATACTTACTGAGTTAACGGGGATTTTATGGCGGGTTTAAGCGGTTTAAATTTTATGGATGGCGCCATGCGGGGCGCTGAGTTTGTGAGCAATATGCAGGATCGCCAGCAGCGCGCAGGCTTATTGCAGGCGCAGCGCGAAGAGAGGGCCGGTTTGGCATCCTTGCGGCAGGCTCAAGAGCAGCGCGCCCAGGAGGCTCGTGCTGCGCAAATGGAAAATGCCCAGCAGCAAAGCCAAATTAATGCTATTCGGGTGCGCGACCTAAACGATGAGCGTGTGGCGAAAATGAACAAGGCCCTGGCCTGGTCGATGCACTCCCTAAAGGACGCCCCCGAGGAGTATCGAAGCTTTGTGGCGACTCACCCAAACCTGGATGCAGGCAGAATTTTAAGCCCTGAGTACGGGCAGGCCATTGAAACCCTGAAGGGCGCCGCTGAGGGCAGGGTTGACTACCGCAGCCCAGAAGTGGCCGCAGCCTTTGATGTGCTGAACCCTGAGATAGGCTTGGGTGCCACGCAAGGGCGCAAGGTATCCACCTCCCGGCTTTATCCTGGCCGGACACCCGGAACGCTAATGGTTGGGCTTAAAGTGGATGGCGACCCAGAAGAAAGGCCGCTGACTGAGCGCCGCAGTTCTGACCCTGACGACCCGGTTAAGGAGGTGAAACTAGAAGACCTTTTCGGCCGGCTCAAAGTTGCTGAGCAGTACCGTGGGTTTTTGTCTGACCCAGAAAACCAAAAGTGGTTTATTCAGCAGACCATTGGCGAAGAGCTTAAAAAGAGCGCCGACCAAGAAACCATCAAGAATCTTCAAGTTAAAAAACTCACAAAAGAAATTAACGAGGGTGATCCGGTTACCTACCGGGCTGACGGCGAGGGCAATTTGATGCAGTTGCCCAGCCGCTCGGGTGGCGCGGTAGCGACCCCCGTGCTGGACTCGAAAGGAAATCCTGTCAAGGCGCCACAAAAATCAGGCGCTGGCGCCAGCTCAAAATCTTCCCTTGAAAAAGAGGTTGAATACCTAAAAACACTCGGGATGACACCTGACGAGGCGCTGGCTTATCGAAAGCAGCGAACCGGTAACGACGCCAAGGATACCGAGCTAATGGCCATGGCTATTTCGCGCCAATCGCAAATACCTATGGAGGATTATGCGGATGACAAGAACCCGGAACAGAAGCTTCCGGGCGCCATTACCCAGGCGATTAATGCAAGGCAAAAAATTAAGGCGCTCACTCAGGCAAAATCGGATCAGCCAGCACCAACACCAACCGGGCAGCCCAGAAAAGCCCCGCAAGCAGCGATAGACGAGTTGCGCAAAAACCCATCCTTAAAAGACAAATTCCAAGAATTTTACGGCTACCTGCCAGACGGAATGTAATTTAGATGCCAAATCCTTTTGAGAAATTCGGCTATGCCGAAGACTTGCCCGCGCCAGAACAAAACGCCACCACAGAAAACCCATTTGCCCGGTTTGGCTTCGAGGAAGATTCGGCGCCCGCGCCGGAGGCGCGCCCTGAGCGCACTCTGCTTGGGACCGCCAAAGATGTCGGCATTACGGCACTTAAGGGGGCGATCAATCTGCCGCAAGCATTCGTTGGTCTTGGCGATATTGCCACCGGCGGCAGAGTCGGCAAGTACCTCGAAGAAGTTGGCTATCGCCCGGAAGATGCAAAGCAAATGCTGGACGAGGGGCTATCACCCGCGCAGCAATATGCCAACGAGCAGGTGCATAACGCCAAGGGCTTCGGGGGAACCATTGAGACCTTGTATCATAATCCAAGTGCGGCAGTTACAACCGTTGGCGAATCTCTCCCGCAAATGCTTGGCGGAGCCGGTATTGCTCGCGGGATAATGACTGCCGCCCCCAGGATGGCACCGCTTGTGGCTGGCGCTGTAGGTGAGGGCGCCATTGCGGCCGGATCGAATGCTGAGCAAATTAGAAGCAAAACCGAAGATGGCCTGCTCACCCCGGAACAGCAGCTAGCGGCCGCCGCATCTGGTGTTGGAACCGCTGCACTGGGTGTGGCGGG
>DAOQGS010000276.1:0-5260 GCA_035338675.1 Cellvibrionaceae bacterium | reverse complement strand
ACTGCCGCGGCCAGTTTCATACATTTTGATAATATCGGCGCGAGGGGTGATGATTTCCGCCCGGGTGGGCATATCCGGCCCCAAAATGTGCTGGCACAAATCGGCTGTGCTCGCATTGGGGTTATCCAACAGATGCACACAGGCGCTGACCACTTCACGCAGATTGTGGGGCGGAATATCGGTAGCCATACCCACGGCAATTCCGGTGGTGCCATTTAACAGTAGGGCAGGCACTCGGCTGGGCAATACGGTGGGCTCCTCCAAAGTGGCATCGAAGTTGGGCTGCCAGGTGACAGTGCCCTGGCCCAATTCACTTAATAACAACTCGGAAAACGCGGTTAAACGCGATTCGGTGTAGCGCATGGCGGCGAAGGATTTAGGGTCGTCCGGCGAACCCCAGTTGCCCTGGCCATCCACCAGCGGGTAGCGAAAGGAAAAGGATTGTGCCATCAGCACCATGGCTTCATAGGCGGCGGAATCGCCGTGGGGGTGGAACTTACCGATCACGTCCCCCACGGTGCGAGCGGATTTTTTGAATTTGGCGTTCGCCTTCAAGCCCAGCTCGCTCATGGCGTAAATAATGCGCCGCTGTACCGGCTTGAGGCCATCACCTATGTGGGGCAACGCGCGATCGAGGATGACATACATGGAATAATCCAGATAAGCCTTCTCGGTAAAGTCTTTTAATAGCAGTGTTTCATCGGCCGCAGGGGCGGAAAGTGCGCTCATAGTCGTATCAAGTACCAGTGAAAAGTGCGCGTATTAAACCATGCGCTGCCCCTTAGGTGAACGTGTTTGTAGGCGAGTGCTCAGGCAGTAGGTTTGGCAAGCTGGTGCGGGTTTGGGCCGACAAGAAGCGCACAGAGGACAAATAGATTTATGCAGAACCCTAAGCGCCGCCCGGGTGCCGCAACCTTTGAAGTACAAGCTGCACGCGAGTTAGGAATTAGGGTGGGATTTTGAGCTAACCAAACACCTAAATTATGCAACCAGATGTTTGGTTAATGAAGCGGGAGCTTTACAGCCACCGAAATGAATTTACTGCAATTTTTGTATTTGGTCTTCCCTAGGGCCAAATGTAAATTTCGTCTCTCCATAATTCATTCCATCGGGAGAAGTATCTATGCCTTCAAACTCAGCCGTTACAGCAGTATAGGTATTGATGACAGTGGTTTTCCTAAATGCGTCGTGCTGCGGGGTAATCGGAAATGTTGTTCCCTCGAAAAATTTGCTCACCAAAAACCCTTCTTGTTTTTCATCCAAAGGCACTGTGTCTTTTATGATCCCAAAAGGGCTTGTTGAATATATTTCCAATTTTGGCAGCGCGGATTCGAGCACAAAAATTTCGTAATAGGCGGCATTCGCAGGGCCCTCGGCCAAACGGCCAGCCACTTTATACGGCAGTTTAGGCGGCAGCGTTTGATACACACTGGCGCCCAATTGCACTGATTCGTTTAAGACGGTTTTAATTTTAGGTTGAAATTGCTTATTGCGGGCGGTAATTGAATAGAGCTGCACAACTCCCGCCTCATTGGCAACAGCCTGCACATAAAAATACGGGCTTCTGTAGTAGTACTCGTTGTACACCACCTCCCGAACTTCTTTTTTGGGATCGGTGTGACGAATTATTTTATAACTCACCAGCTTTATGGTTTTATTTTCCTTAATTTTTGGCTCACCCAGTTGCTGCGTAAAAAAACTGATATCAACGCCCACTTTCAGATTGTTGAGCTTTTGCGTTAAGGCCTCGGCATCTTTGCTGGACAAACCAAAAATGGGCTTTATGTGCTGCAGTGCTCCCAGCACGACTACGACTACTAAAACACCTAAACTCACCAAAACCCAAAGCGTTTTTTTGGATTTTTGAACTGCGCTTTCTTCACTCATAGACCTTACTCATACCCAAAAACAACAAGAGGATCAACAGACAACAAAAAACCCGGAGCTGCTGCCAGCTCCGGGTTTATTTTTACCGGCGAAAATCGGGAATTATTGCGCCCAGATTTTCTTCAACAGAGCGGTTTTACGTGAATCCATCTCACCCCATTGACTCCAACCTTCGGTGTTGCTGATCGGATCATATTTGTGGATGTAGATACCGCCGGTGTCACCTGATTCAGGGTTGATCGACCAGTAACAACCTTCGATTTTCTTCTCAACCATGTACTCACCTAGAGTTTCCTGCCAGGCTTTATCCGGGGTGTTGGTTACGTAGCTCCACAGTTGTTTTTCAGCTGCGCGCGTACCTTTTTGCGGCCAATCCATGTTACCACCGTATTCACCGATCAAGATAGCGTAGTTTTGATCACGCAGGTAACCGAAGTGCTCCTGCCAACCAGCTTTGATACGCGTCTTGTTACCAGCTATATCAAATTGACAATTGTTCTTGGCTGCTTCATCACCGTTGTAGGTATTGCCTTCTTCATTGGTACCACAGCTAGAGGAGAAGAAGTGCCCTTGCTGGTACACGGAAGGTCCGTATACGTGCGGAGAGATAACCAAACGGTCTTTAGGAATGTTCAGCGGACGGGTTTGGAAACCATAGGCGTTCTCACCCCAGTTCGGGTTGGTGGCTAGGTCACCGTGAGGAACTTTAGTACCGTCTTTCAAGCTTGAACCTATACCTTCTACAACAATTAACACGTCTTGGTTGACGGAATTAATAGTTTGATAGGCTTCTTCAGCTAAAGTCGCCCACTGATCCCAGGTGTAACCCCATGGCTCGTTGAAGATATCGATACCGATAATGTTGTTGTAGGTTTTGGCAAGAGTAGCCAGGTCTTTCAGGTTTTCTAACCACTTTGTCTTGTTGTATGGCTTATCGTTAGTCGCACCGCCGCCACAAGAGTGATCTTCACGCTTGTAGTCGTAATCAACGCGATCTTTATCAACATAAGGAGGGTTAGCTTCGAACACATCTTTACGCCAGCCCACATAGTTGGAGCAAGAGTGGATATCAGGCATTACTTTTAAGCCGTTAGTTTGGGCAAGCTTAATGAATTCGATCATTGCCGTGCGAGCGTTTGCATAGGGGTATGCATCGGCTTTGTTTTTCAGGCGACCATTGGGGTTTTGTGTGCTGCCGTTCCAAACGCGGGTCATACCCTGTTCGTTGTTTGGCTCCAGAGTTTGTGGTGTTACGGGCAAACGAATCATGTTGATACCGAGTGACTTAATCTCGGTCATGGTTTGTTGAATGGTGCGCTTGCTGTTGTTATCCCACCACATGTTGCCTATGTATAGCTCTAAAGGCGCACCGCTTGGGTTAGCCTTGGCGTCAGAAGGCTCGTGTTGACCTTCCAAACCGAACCACGCGCCACACTTCATTGGGAATACAGTGCCGTTTTCAGTCACGCGGCCTTGAGCGTTAATGCGGTAGCGACCTGGTCCACTCACGATGGTTCCGCTTGAGGAGGACGAAGATGAGGAAGAAGACGAAGAGGAGGTGGTTGATCCGCCGTTGCTGCCACCGGTTGAGCTTGAGCTAGAAGAGCTTGAGCTGCTATTGCCACCACCAGTAGAACTGCTAGAAGAAGAGGAAGAGCTGCTTGAAGAAGAGCTGCTGCTTGAAGAAGAGGAGCTGCTGCTAGAAGACGAACTGCTGGAAGGCGTTCCAGTACAAGCCGCCAGGGCCAGTGCTAACACACAGGAGCCGGACAGCTTAAATAAATTTAATTGATTGTTGGTCATACTAATCCCACATCGGCTAGTTAAAAATAATTATGTTTTTATTCATCTCGCACGGCGGCAACCGGCAGTCTGTATTGTGCGGCTTGATGTTATTCGGTTAATTAGTGCGAACTACCTAACAAAACCCGAGCTAAACCATCACACCTCACGCAACACAGCTACTCTTAATTAAAGAGCGGCTCACTACAGAACACCTAATACAGCACCACCGCAGGGTGTACAAAGGTTAAAACATCCATTTCCAGAGGAAGCCGATGTCTTTGCACGCTGGGTAGCGGCAAAAACACCTGTTTTAAAGCACCTGGTAGCGACTGTTGTTATTGCTTTGCCGCTACCGCCTCGCTGCTACTTATCTAAATCTGCTTCACATAGAGTGAAAACACTTCAAATAAGCGACCTTCAGGCGGTACTTTCCAACCCTGTTAGTACCTATTAAGCCTAACAATTGCCAGTGCGTCATCCGTCAAATCATGTAAGTATGATGGCCTTCGCAGTTTGTCTTTTTGCGCATAACCTGATGGTCATTCGTACTGTGAACTGGATACAAGTTATTTTCACGACGGCGTCAAAGCGGCGCAAAACGAGCATTTATCCTATAAACAAAGGCTTTTTGTGGTGCAGGTGGGAAGCTTATTCCGGGGCGCCCAGGGGCCAGCCGCCGAGTATCTGCCATTTATTGATCACACCGCAGAATAATTCGGCGGTTTTCTCAGCGTCATAGGCCGCGCTGTGGGCCTCTTTATTGGAGAACTCAATACCCGCCAACTGGCAGGCGCGGGCGAGCACGGTGTGGCCGTAGGCCAGGCCCGCGAGGGTTGCCGTATCAAAGCAGCTAAATAGATGAAATGGGTTGCGCTTGGCTAAATCGCAGCGGTTGGCTGCGGCCTTCACAAAACCCAAGTCAAAATGGGCGTTGTGGCCCACAATCACGGCGCGGTTACAGCCGTATTCCTTCACCTTGCGGCGCACAGCGGCAAAAATTTCCTCCATGGCCAGCTGCTCAGGCACCGCCTCGCGGGTCTCGCAGGCGAGGTCGATGCCGGTAAAATCCAGTGCCGATTGCTCAATATTGGCACCTTCAAAGGGATCCACATGGAAGGAGTGGGTTTCATCCACCGCTAAAAAGCCCTGCTCGTCCATGCGCAGGGTGACCGCTGCAATCTCCAGCAGCGCGTCCGTCTGAGCGTTAAAGCCGCCGGTCTCCACATCCACAATCACCGGCATAAAGCCGCGAAAGCGCTCGGCAAATAGGGTTTTAGCGGAGGTATCGGCTGTCACGGCGGGCTCCTTGTTCATCGCTGCAGGCGCCAGTGGAGGGTTTCACCGGCCATCAGGGGAATTACCTGCTCACTGCCGAAGGGCAGTTGCGCAGGCAGCTGCCAATCCTGCTTCACCAGGGTGACCTGGCCCTTATTGCGCGGCAGGCCGTAAAAATCCGGCCCGTTAAAGCTGGCAAAGGCCTCCAGTGCGGCAAGCTTACCAGCCCGCTCAAAGGCTTCGGCGTACAGCTCCAGGGCGCTATAGGCGGTGTAGGCACCGGCACAGCCGCAGGCGGCTTCTTTTTTATGGC
>DAOQGS010000275.1:0-5269 GCA_035338675.1 Cellvibrionaceae bacterium | reverse complement strand
AGCGGCTTCCCGACGGGCAATTTCGTCGGCAGGTAAGATTAAATCCGAGGGTTTTAAAGCGCTGGAGATACCCGCCTCTTTGCGCGCCGCGCGAATTTCATCCAACTCAGCGGCGGTGCGGTAGCATTTGAAGGCATGGCCCTGGGCCAATAACTGCTCGGCGTAACCGGCATAAATGGCCGCACGCTCGCTCTGCCGATAGGGGCCGTGGGGGCCGCCCACATCTGGGCCCTCATCCCACTCCAACCCCAACCAACGCAAGGAAGCCAGAATGGCCGCCTCCGATTGCGGGGTGGAGCGCACCTGGTCGGTATCCTCAATGCGCAGCAAAAACTGGCCGCCGTGCTGGCGGGCAAAACACAAATTAAACAAGGCAATATAGGCCGTGCCTACGTGGGGGTCGCCCGTGGGCGAGGGAGCTATGCGGGTGCGCACCGTCATACACAATCTTCTCAAGGTGAAAAAGGCGGCGATTATACGCCATGTTGGCGGACAAAAAGCGCCTTGCTGCCCCGGCCACGTAGGGCCGAGATAATTCAAAAGAATGCGATAGCTATTAACCCGGCGGCATTTAGTGCCGGGTTAATAATGGCGGCAAGAATGCCGCCCCAGCGGTGCAAACCGCCGCGAGCTACGCTAAAACACGAAAATCCGCGCATTTTCGCACGTGTCTAGCGCAGCGAAAGCAAAATTGATCAGGACGATCTATTTTGCCGCCAGGTTAATAATGCACCCCAAGCCGAAATATTTTAGATGCGCGCGGAGAATTTAAACCGGGCGATAATGTTTCTGGATATACACGCTAAACCATACGCGTAAAAAAACTGCCGCTTAAAAGCGGCAGTAGGTGATAACTCAGTAAATAATTATGTACAGAAGTATTTTACTTGGCGATTATTTCTTTATGCGCCGCCGCACTAACGCACACAACCCAAGCCCCGCCAACATCATGCTAATACTGGCAGGCTCAGGCACTGGCGTGGGAATTTCATTAATACCTAAACGAATAGAATAACTGCCATCATTATCGTCATAGGCACCGGGTGCACCGTTAAAACCAAACCCATCGGGAATTCCCAAGGCGAGGCGAGTGGCTCCCGTGGGGGCAATAAAGGTTTGAAATTCACCCGCTGAATTTTTGCCATCGCCGATATAAAACACCTGCCCCACCGCCGGGTTGAGCACCGAAAATTCCGCACCTAAACCATCGGGATTAAAATTAAGTGTTATGGGCGCTATACCATTGGGAATAGCATCGGTTAAAAACACACCGGCCAATGCACCCTGGGGGCCAATATAGCCGCTGATGCCGCCCAATGCGGATAAATTACTGCCTGATAAACCATTGCCAGACGGCCCATAAAAAGGCGCGCCCAGGCCGTTGTAAAAACTAATACCGCCCACAGCAGGGTCCAAAGCACGGATAACATCACCTGCGGCCACCGATACAATCGGCGGCAAGGTTTCCACAATTTCTTCCGGTGTGGGGCCGCTGTGGCGGATGGTGTGATCGCCCGGCCCATCCCACGCATCGCTGGCGGGCGGAATCGTTAAATCTGTGCGCCCGGCTAAGAATATGGCATCGCCACCATCAATGGTAATACTCACCACCGTTGCCGAGGCCAAAGGTGAACAGACCGCCGCCAGCAGCGGCAATAATTTTAATAGGTTGAATCGATATTGCATAAATTCTCACTCCACATAATTGTTAACTATTTTTGATCATCGCCGACTATCGCAGCTACCCCATAAAAAAACACCGATAACATCACCCAGGTTCACAGTTGTTAATGGCTGCCGTGCCGCTGTAGCGCATGTTAATCACTCCTGCCGCACTGATAAACCCTATCACATATAATCACCTGCCCGACAGCAATAATTACCGGTACATCTGCCGAATATTTCACAAGCTATAAAACGACAACTACTGCAAAAAGTGAGTTTAACTATCAAGGCAACTTCATCCTGCGCCACCGTTTTTTATCAACAATCGGTGCCATACATTGCCCAGCAAGCGGTTGCACAGCCGCACAAGGCTTTTCTTCCCTGTTGCCAGCAAAGCGGCTAAAATCTGGATTTTCTGGAGGTTTTATGCAGTCCATATCGACTATTGATTTATTGCTAACGCGCCGTTCGGTATCACCAAAAGACATGCAAGGTGAAGGGCCGAGCGCGGAGCAGATTGACACCCTTTTGCGCGCCGCCCACCGGGTGCCGGACCACGGCAAGTTAGGGCCATGGCGGTTTGTGGTATTTACCGACGAGGCGCGGCGTGATTTTGGCCGCCGTTTAGGGGAAATTTACCAGGCGGATTTTCCGTCTGTCACCGCCGATTTAAAAACCGTCCAAGAACACTTATTTTTGCGCGCACCGGTCATTATTGCCGTTATTTCCACTGCAGGCCCCCACGTTAAAATTCCCGAATGGGAACAAGTGCTCTCGGCGGGCGCCGCCTGCCAAAATATTTTAGTAGCCAGCCACGCCCTGGGTTTTAAAGCCTGCTGGTTAACTGAGTGGTATTCCTATCACCCCCAGGTTAAAGCGCTCTTGGGGCTTGAACCTTCGCACAATATTGCGGGTTTTATTTATATCGGCAATTACCCAGGCACACCGGAAGATCGCGTGCGCCCGCCCTTGGCTGATCGCGTTTCCTACTGGCCGATTTAAATAACACAGATTGTCTATCTTTATTAAAATAATTCAGCACCTTTTTAACGTAACTGGACGTGATTCTCGCACTGACTGGATAACTAGATAGAAACCTTCAGGCATCAATACACCCCCACGCAGCGATGAATATAGGTGATTTCTATTCGGCACAAAAACCACGCCCAGCCACAACAAAATGGTGCGGAATAGTTACATTTTTTATTTAACTTTTAAAATCTATCGGCAGGATTAATGCTCAGCATACAAAACTGCCGCAAAAACAAACTGCGCCTTACTTACCGAACTATGGCGAATTTTTTAGTGCAATTATAGGTAAGAGAGACGGCCCACACCGCGCAACGCTGGTGTAGGCCGCAGGACTAATCTTTGTTATAGGCCAAGCGAAATAACCCCGGTAAAACTAACAAACTCAGCAAGGTGGAAGAAATAATGCCGCCGATCACCACCACCGCTAAAGGCCGTTGCACTTCTGCGCCCGTGCCGGTATTAAGGGCCATAGGTAAAAACCCCAGGGCCGCCACCAAAGCCACCATTAACACGGGCCGCAGTCGCTTAAGGGCACCGCTCATAATGGCCGCTTCAATCGCTAAACCACTGTTTAATTCGGCGCGAAATGCCGACACCATCATGACACCGGTGAGCACCGCCACACCGGAAAGCGTAATAAAACCCACTGCAGCGGTAATTGATAGCGCAATGCCGCTCAACCACAGAGCGAGAACACCGCCGGTGAGGGCCAGCGGCACACCGCTAAATACCAAAGCGGCATCTTTAGCGGAGGCAAAGGTCACCATTAATAAAACAAAAATCGCCACCAGGGTTAAAGGCACCAAAATACTTAAGCGCTCGCTAGCCGATTGTAATTGTTCAAATGTGCCACCATAGGCCAGCCAATATCCCGGCGGTAATTTAATGCGCTGGTCTATTTGCGTTTGCACTTCGCGCACAAAACCACCTAAATCGCGGCCCGCCACATCGGCGCTCACCACTAAACGGCGCTTGCCATTTTCCCGGCTAATTTGATTGGCACCCGGTGTGATGTTCAATTGCGCCACTTCTTGTAATGGCACATAACCGCCATCGGCCAATAAAATCGGCAGGCGCGCCAAAGCGGTTAAATCCGTGCGCACAATTTCCGGCAAGCGCACCACAATAGCAAAGCGCTGGTCCCCCACAAATACTTGCCCAGCAGTTTCACCACCCGTGGCGATGGCCAGCGTATGTTGCACATCGCTGATATTTAAGCCGTACCTAAGCAGCGCTTGGGGCTTGGCATCCACCGATAAAATCGGCAGCCCATCCACCTGCTCCACTTTTACGCCTTGGGCGCCGGGAATATTCGTTAACAATGCTGCAATTTGATTACCCGCTGCCAGTAATTGCTCTAAATCATCGCCGTAGAGTTTAATGCCGAGGTCTGAGCGCACACCGGAAATTAATTCATTAAAGCGCAATTGAATAGGCTGGCTAATTTCATAGGCATTGCCGGGCACTTGGGATAATTTTTCTTCTATATCGGCTACAACCTGCGCCTTAGTGCGCTTTGGCTGCGGCCACTGATGATTATCTTTAAGCATCACATAACCATCGGCGATATTCGGCCCCATGGGGTCACTGGCCACCTCTGCCGTGCCCACGCGGGAGAAAAAGGTTTTCACCTCCGGCACCTGCAACACGGCTTTTTCCACTTGAAACTGCATGTCTAATGATTGGCTTAAACTGGTGCCAGGAATACGCAAGGCCTGCACCGCCACATCGCCTTCATCCAAATTAGGCATAAATTCGTGGCCTAAACGCCCGGCAATAAAACCACACACAACAATAAATACGCAGGCAAGTATGAGCACGCTCACACGCAGGTGTAGCGCGTGTTTTAGTGCAGCCGAATACAGCTGTTTAATACGCTGCACCCCATAATTATCTTGCTCTTTTATCGGCCCAGTTAAAAATAACGCCACCGCTGCAGGCACAAAGGTGAGGGATAAAATTAAAGCGGCAATTAAAGCCATAATGACCGCAGCCGCCATAGGCGTAAACATTTTGCCCTCCACGCCGGTTAACGCAAGGATCGGCACATTAACTAAAATCACCACCAATACACTCAAGAGGCTCGGCATAAATACCTCTTGGGTTGCATTGAATACCACGTGCAAACGCTCATCCAGGGTTAACAAGCGCTTTACTGCGTCTTGCCGCTGGGCCAATTGCAATAAACAGTTCTCCACAATAATCACTGCGCCATCCACAATCAAACCAAAATCCAGCGCGCCCAAACTCATTAAATTGGCACTGACTTTGGTGTGCACCATACCGGTCATTAATATCAGCATAGATAGTGGAATCACCATGGCGGTAAGCAGGGCGGCACGCCAATTACCGAGCATAACTAGCAATACTGCGGCTACTAAAATTGCGCCCTCCAGTAAATTTTTTTGCACGGTGGCGATGGTTTTATTCACCAGCACAGTGCGATCGTACACCGGCACCGCCTGCACCCCCGGCGGCAGGGTTTTATTTATTTTATTTAATTGCGCCGCCACCGCTTGGGATACGCTGCGGCTATTGCCGCCAATGATCATAACGGCGGTGCCCAATACGG
>DAOQGS010000274.1:0-5274 GCA_035338675.1 Cellvibrionaceae bacterium | reverse complement strand
CTAAGGCGGCTTTATAACTGCGTTCAATTTCCTCTAAAGAGGCTTTGGGCAATTGGCTGGGCTGGATTTTTTCATCCTCGCCAAATTCTTTAGCGGGCGGTAAATCCGCCAATAATGGGCCTTTATCGGCAAAGCCATGGTAGAGACTGCTGCAGCCGCAAACGGTTAAAAGCGCCAAATAAACGAGTGCTCTGGGGTGCATTAATATTTCTCCCCCGTGGCTTCATCCAGCAGGCGGGCAATAGATAAACGGGTTTGCGCCAAATACTGATTTAAACGCGCCCGTTGATACTCCAAGGCCTCTTGGATCTGAGCGCGCAGCACAACCTTGTTGTCTTCAATGGCCCGCTCGGTGCGTTTTAATTGGCCATCAATGCGATTGCGGGCACTGCCTAAACGGCTGCGAAAGGATTGAAAATTAACGCCGGTTTCAGCTTCAAGGGCGGTGCGCTGCCAGGTGTTACTTAACTGCGCCAATTGTTGATCGACAATTTTAAGGTTTTGCTCCAGAGCATAGCGGTTGGCGGATTCCTGTTCGGTGGCGTCCATTAAATTAAGGCCCCCGTAAAAGCGCACTTTTTCCACTTGTTCGGCGCTTGCCTGGCCGGCCGCTTGCAAACGCTTAAGGCGTGCTTTTGCCTGCAGCAGGATACGCAAACGCTCAGCCTCGCGCCCACTAACTAAAATTTCCGCGTCGTTATTGGCCAGAGCGGTTTGTAACTGCTGGGCGAGAGCGTTGCGCTGGGCCATTAAGGCCGCCACTTGTTGGTTATAGGGTTTTTGTTGGTAACGGCCCATATGGGCGTCGCGGCTTAGATCCCGCTCATCCACTAAATCCTGGTAGAGCTGCATTTTGTTTTGCCAGGCCGTAAATACCTGGCGCATTTGCAACAAATCCTTCAACACTTGCACCTGCTGTTGAAATTCATTTTTGGCAAATAGGGCGGCAAAATAGGCTTTTTGCGGCGGCAAATTGTGATCTTCCGCGTATCGATTCCAGCTTAATTCTTCATCCAGCGGCAAATTTAATGTGTCGTCTAATACCGGGGTAAGCAGCGCTTGCAGGGAGGTATTTAATTGGCTTATTTCATCTAAATAATGTTTTTCCGCCTGTTGATAGGCGGCTAGTGCATCCGGCTTGCGGCCGAGTTTTTCATAGGCATAGGGCAGCGCAATTAAAACCTCCTGGGCGCTTTCATCCACCAAATTGCGCTGGGATAGGGCCGTCCAGGGTTTTAAGGCCAAGCTGTAGTTTTGCGATTCCGCCGCCGCCCAGCCGTAACCTAACAGGGCGCGGTTGGCTACCGGGCTATTGAGGCGCACCTGGGAGAATTGGTCGATGGCTTCCTGGTAGCGCTTATTTAATAAATAGGCATAGCCTGCGCTGGTCATGGCTTTATCGTACAGGCTTAGTTCTTCCTGCCGCTCAAGGCGCATATGCAGGAGTAAATCGAAATTTTCCGCCGCCTTTTTAAAATTGCCACTGCGGCCATAAGCGGCCCCGAGGTTGTAATAGGCGTAAGCCCGCCAGGTGGATTCCCGCTCGAACTCATCCGCCAGGCGCTCGGCCTGGGCCATTTTGTCCTGGGCGGTGGCCATGTTCACCCGCAGGGCGAGAATATCCTGGGCTAGATCCCAGTTGGGTTTGGAGCTGATGTGGGTGAGCGCTGCTTCCACCCCAGCCCAGTCTTTTTGGTCGTAGCGTAAACGGGCGATATAAAACCAGGCGGCGTCGCGGGTTTTGGGGCTCTGCTGCTCGCTCAGCAGCTGGGTAAATAATTGGGTGGCGGTGCGCTCCATGCCGTACCCCAGATAAAAGCCACCGGCCATGATGTCCGGGTGGTTGCCGTGGCCTTTGATGCCGCCGCGCGCTTGGGCCACCAGCAGCTCGCTTAAGGCATCCAGGGGTTTGTTTTGGTAGTACTCATACAAGGCTACCCCCAGGCGCAAGTCGGCTACGGTGCTCGGTGGTGGTGGCTTCTTGGCAAAGGCCGCCAGCGGCATAAGCGCCGCCAAACACAATGCGAGGAGTTTTACAGCTGCCATTCTTTAAATTCAAAAGTGGGTTGCATTGCACCGGTTTCATCCTTGATGCGAATTTCCAACATGCCGGGCTTTTGAGTTTTATTGAAGGTGTAAGTGGCGCCGCGCTTGTAGTCGCGATCCTCCGGCCCTTTGCCGATGAAAAATGCAGTAATTTCGTGGCTGCCGGTTTTTAAATTGCCCAGATACAAGCGCTGCACCCCCCCTCGCGCCAGGGCGCTAATTTGCTTAGGGGTATACAGATAACTCGATACCATTTGCCCATCGATGGTGAGTTTGACTGAATCCAGCGCGAAGTAATGGCCCACATCCAGGGATACATACACGGCAATTTGAGTGGAAGCGGGGAACAACAAATCCTCTTCCAGTAGCATGAGGTCCCGGTTTAGCTCCACGGAGGCCTTTTTTAGGTCTTCAATCTGCGCGCCTATTGCAGGGCCAGTGGCCGGTGCAGGGCTAGTGGCCGGGCTGGCGGCCGGACTTGGCGGCGCCTCGGACTTGGCGGCGGATTGGCTGGGGGCGGGTTTGGCTTGGGGCGACGCGACGGGAGCGGCAGGCTTAGCCTCTGCCGCCCAGCTCCCCCAAGTATACAAACACAGGGTGAGGAGCAGGGTGAATCTGGACATAGTGTATTCCACAGACTAAAAGCCGAGCGCCTCGGTGGGAGTTGCCCGGCTTATTAACATTTGAATAAATTTACTTTAGCACGGCTTTACCCGAAGCTAAGCCTAAAACACCAGCAAGCGCCGGGTTCTGTGGCTTAAGCCACAAAAGACTGAGAGGCAGCACTATAGTGAACTTGCTAGGGACCCGGCAATGAAATTTAGCCATGCCAGTGGGCGGAATTAAACCCGTTTAGTGAGTGGTAGGTTCGGCAAGGCCCTGGCTGTAAAACGCCTTGCCCTGTTTGTCGATAATAATGGTGTCAAAGCCCGGCAAGCGGTCAATCAGCGCCAAGCCGTCTTTAACACCCAGCACAAAAACACTGGTGGAGAGCGCATCCGTATCCACGCCCAGGGGGCCAAGAATAGTCACACTCATCACCTCGCTGGCGGACTTACCGGTTTTGGGGTTGATAATGTGGTGCACCCGCTCGCCGGTTTGTTTATCGATAAAGTAGCGCTCGTAATCCCCAGATGTGCTCACGGCGCTATCGCTCAGGGGCAATAAGGTAATCACGGCGTCCTTCTCGCTGTGGGGGCGTGGGTTTTTAATACCGATGCGCCAGGGCTGGCCGAGCTTATCCCCCAACAGACGGCTATCGCCACCGGCACTTACCGTAGCGTGGCTAATGCCCCGCCCTTTCAGAATCTCAATCGCCCTGTCCACCGCATAGCCCTTGGCGATACCACCTAGGTCAATGCGGACGTTTTTATGGGCAAAATGCAGGGTGCGCTTGGTTTTATCAAAATCCAACCAGTGGTAATTAATGGCGGGCATGAGGTCTGCGCGCTGTTTTTCACTGGGGCGAATGTTATTGCGGTAATCATAGAACCAGCCGACCGAAGCAAAGGTGATATCAAAAGCCCCCTGGGTGAGCGCGCTGTAATAGAGGGATTTATCGATGAGAAACGCCATCTCGGCTGAGATAGGCAGGGTTTTGTGGGCGGCCTGGGCGTTGATCTGCGCCAGCTCCGAGGTGGTGATATAGGGCGAGAATTGCTGATCCACCGCCCGCATATCCTGCATCACAGCCGCTATGGCCTCGCGGCCCTTAGCGGCATCCTCAACCCAAAGGGCAACGGAGACTTCGGTGCCCATAATGGCTTGTTTATCGCTCAGCCACTGGGCGCTCACCTGCCCCGCCGTTAACGTCAATACTAGGCTTAACAGCCAGGCGCGCTTTAACACCACAGCCTTAGCCGCCAATGGGGTAATTTACCTTGTAGGCCCCTGCGTCGTCCTTCTCCGCAAACAGGCTCAGAGCATCGCCGATGGCTTCTGGCGCGTGCTCCAGCGGGTGAATTTCACCGCTGACTTTGGGCTGAGCGCCCGGCTTTAACCAGGCATCCAGGTTGACCTTTATAGGGCCACTTTCATCTTTTAAATGGGCCTTTAGTGCGCCTTGATCGGCCGAGAGCTCAGCGGCGTAGTCGCCGAGCGCAAAGGCCATTCCATTGGCCGACACCTTGGCGCCCGCCCAAGTAGCGCGCCCTTTTAAAGCGCTCAGCTGCAGGGTTTTACTAAACTGCGCGTTATCCAACTGCAAAAATAAGGTGCCATCTACCGATGCATTGGCCTCGCGCAAATAATTCGAAGCAAGGCTGGCGGGCAATTCCAGCTTCAGTTTTTCCACCTGATGGCTACCGGTAAGGCCGCGGCAAACAGCGCCGGAGAGTTTTTCGCTTTTAATCTCCGCGCAGCCTTTTAACATCAGTAGTTTTAGCGGGCTTAGGTGCCAGCTTAAGGGGCCGAACCTGAGGGGGGCGCCTTCAAGGTTTAGGTTTGCCCCCAAAGCCTTGCCACTCCAGACGGTACCGCTGACGGAGGACAGGTTTAAATTGGGCACGGATTTATTCAGAAGTGAACTGACTAAAGTGGCCGGAGCAGAGGAAATGACCAGGTATAAAAAGTACACCACGAGAGCGCTGATCGCCCAGGGTTTGGATATCTTCATGAAGCTTACTCTCGGTGCAGTCGCAAATTCGCTACGGCCGTGCCTGTCTCGGGGCCTGCGGAGGCGGAAAATTCTTTTATCTGGACGTTTTCAACATTTTCCAGCTCGTTCAACCAGGCGAGCACCTTGTTTAGATCCGCTTTGGCAATGCGCACTTTTGCATCTGTATTGCCATTGGGCTGAAAATCTTCCATCTGCAATTCGTACTTGGGCAGAGTGCGATTGAGCATATCCACCAGGCTGCCACTGCCGGCCGAGCTGGGGTTTTGTTGCTGCCCCAGCAGCGCACTTGCCAACTCTTTCACTTCCTGCCGCTCCGCCAATACGCGGTCTGCATTGCGTTTTTGCAAATTGGCTTTGGCTTGCATGGGCATCAGAAAGACAACAAATAACAACACTACCACTAAGGCCCCACCGCCCAGCACAATCAGCAATTGCTCCCGGGGCGAAGCCTGTAAAAAAGCGTCTTTAATTGAATTCATGGTTAACCTTCCGTAATGCGCATCAGCGCCTGGTTGACTTCACCGGCGACACTGGCCCGCTTGATCTCCGCCTTCAGCCCCGTTTGTGCGATTTGGTTGCGCACCGCTTCCAGGGTGGCTATGTCGCGGGCC
>DAOQGS010000273.1:0-5275 GCA_035338675.1 Cellvibrionaceae bacterium | reverse complement strand
AGCTGGAAATAAATACGGCAGAAGCTGCCAACAGGCGTACTAACAGGGCCATAAAATTCTCGTTATTTATTAAAGTTCAACGCCGATACGATCGCCGTCATACACCAATTCCAGCCGCTGCAAACAATCCAAACTGCCAGCCAGAGGCCCTTGGGCCTTGCCACTGGCTAAATCAAAGGCAATACCATGGGCTTTGCAGCGAATTGTACCCTGTTCTATGTCCCCATTGGCCAGGGGGGCATCCATATGAGGGCAGCGATTTTCCACTAAATACACCTGCCCTGCCGTTTGCAGCAACAAGTAGGATTTGCCTGCCAGGCTGTGCGTTTGGCGGAACCCATCGTGTAAATCGATTAATTTGGCTAAAGGCACAAACATACTGGGCTCCTAAGCAACATCAAGGCAGTCGAGTAATACTAACGAAGCTTTGCCAATACGGCCAGAAATTCATCCCACAATTGGCAGCTGATTATAGTGATTCCTCAGGTGGGAGCCCAAGGCAGGCCATTACACGCCAGCACTATTAACGCAGGCTGCACGGTTATGCGAAAATGCCGGTTTTAGCGGATTAAAACCCTAGTGCCCCAAATTGCCCTAAGTATTATCAGCATCCCCTACCCGGCCAATAGCCTGGAATATGCCAGCCGTTTTGCCCGTAGCACGGGATTTATTTGGTTGGATTCGGGCACTCGGCGGGAATATTGCGGCCAGTACGACTTAATTAGCGCCTACCCCAGCCAGCACTTAAGCGCCCAGAGCGCTACACACATCGACATAAGCCAGGGCGGCATAACCCGCCAAGTAACCCTGCAAGAAGCTGAGCGTTGGTGCGAAGAATACAGCCGCCCCAAAAATACTGAGCAGGCCGATCAAGCGGTGGCCTTTAGCGGTGGTCTGCTGGGATATATAGGCTATGAGTGGAATCACCCTAAATTTAAATTAGCCGCCAGTAATTCCCTGGCCACGCCACTGGTGTATTTAGGTGTATATGAATGGGCACTGGTTATAGACCACGAACAACACACGGCTTATTTTGTTTTTACTGAAAATATTTCAGCGCAACACCTGCAGCAGATTATGGCGCAATTTAATGCACCTGCCGAATATCAAAGCAGTTTGGATACTGGCGAATTCTACTGCGGTGAATTTAAACCCCAAACACCTAAATCCCAGTATCTGCAGGATATCAATACCATCCTCGATTTTATCAACGCCGGGGATTGTTACCAGGTCAATTACTCTCAGGCCTTTAGCGCTCAATTCAGCGGTGATGCCTTTGCTGCCTATTGCCAATTGCGCAGCGGCTGCCCCGGGCCGTTTAGCGCTTTTATTAGCACCGCCGAGGGCGCAATTTTAAGCCTCTCCCCTGAACAATTTATTCAAATTGATACTGCTAACCAAGCCACCAGCCGCCCAATTAAAGGCACTGCCGCGCGCCATAAAAACACCCAACAAGATGGTAGCTTAGCCCGTGAACTGCACCGCAGCGTGAAAAACCGCGCTGAAAATTTAATGATTGTAGACCTGCTGCGCAATGATTTTAGTAAAAACTGTCGGCCGGGCAGTGTAAAAGTGCCAGAGTTATTCGGTTTATACAGCTTCACCAATGTGCATCATTTAATTAGCACTATTGAAGGTTCATTAAACGATAAGGTGAGCCACTGGCACTTTATTATTGATGCATTCCCCGGCGGCTCGATTACCGGCGCCCCTAAAAAACGCGCTATGGAAATTATCCACCAATTAGAACCCCACCAGCGACACATTTATTGTGGTTGCATCGGCTATTGGAGCCGCAACGGTAACACCCGCACCAACATCGCCATTCGCACCCTGTTGATTGAAGGCGAGCAGATAAGATTATGGGGCGGCGGCGGTATAGTGGCCGACTCGAATGCAGAGGATGAATACCAAGAATCATTGGATAAAATTGCCATTTTTAAATCGATTCTTACCCGCTCAGGTGAGCCACAATAAATTTGGAGCTTAAAACACCTAGGTTTACTCTCTGTTTAAGTCTAAATTCGGCACTAGCGTGGAAACATTCAAGCGGCCCCAAGCAGCTTAAGCCTCGGGCTTTGTGCCTGCGCCCATTTCGAAAATACCCATAGATCTGATGCCCCCGCGGTTGGCCTCCTTTGTGATCGCCCAATTTTATAAGGCTTGAGTTATACGGCAAATTCCTCAGTTTTAAAATGTATGTTATGGTTAGCAAAATAAATTCATAAGATCGCTACAGCATACATATGAGCCAAGATTTAAGCCTTACTGAGCAAACGGCCAGCTACCTAACCTGCCTAGGTTTAAATATTAAAGACGCCCGCAAGGCGCGCAAATGGTCGCAAGCGGAGGTAGCCCAGCGGGCGCTTATGTCCCGCCTGACCTATGCGCAAATTGAAAAAGGCGCCCCCCAAGTACAAATAGGCCTTTATTTGCGGGTTTTAGAGTTATTTGGCCTGGCCGAGCCAATTCGCCATATCGCTGCCCCCCATTTAGATGAAGAAGGCCGCCGTCTGCGCGCACAGAAAAACAAGACCAATAAAAACAAGGCCAATAAGGGTGCATAAGTTTACCGTTTGGGCACCTGCACCTAGGACCGCGAGAGTTAAACTTGCCCTTGGCAACTGGGCTCCCGCAGGGGAATTAGATTTTGCATCAGCCGGTTGTACCTTTCGCTACCTGCAAAGCTGGCTGCAAACTGATTGGGCTTATAGTTTAGACCCAGTTCATTTACCACTTGCCCCGGCAATTTATTACCCCAAAACGCAATCCCAATTATTGCCCCTGTTTGCCAATTTAATCCCCGCCGGTAGGGCGGCCTTATTGCTCAAAAACGCATTAAAATTAGACCCACTGCGAACGCTGCCTGCAGAATTTAAATTAATGCCCGGCGGGCTAAATCCCATTCGATTAAGCCTAGGGCAACAACCCCTGGGTGAGTTAAATCTACCTGCATGGGAAGAGTTAGAAAACTACTGCCAAAAAGATCGCGAACAAATTGGTTACAACTATCCTTTAGCGCGTTTTACCGACTATATGGCCGGTGGTTGCTGGCGGGGAGAGCGGCCTAAATTAACCGTGCGCGGCAGCGATAAACTCTGGTTGGCAAAATGGCAGCTAAAGGATGAAGCGATTAATTGGCCACAGATTGAATACGCCTGTTTAGAGTTATTGCAGCAAGCGGGATTAAGTGTGCCCCAGCGGCATTTAATCCCCACCGATGCATGCGGTTGGCTTTATTTAATCGAGCGCTTTGATCAGCTGGCCAATAATCCTGTGTATTTTATCTCCGCTGAGGTTTTATTGGGCCAACCCAAGGCAGCTAGTGTTGATGGCGACGCGCGGCGAGACCCTGGCAGTTACATTGCCCTCGCCCGCTGTGTGCGCAAATATTCCAGCAACGCCAAAGCAGATTTGCTCGAACTCTATCGCCGCTTATTAGCTAATATTATGCTCAATAACACGCAGGATCATCTGCACAAATTTGGTCTTGTATTTCACTTGAATAAGCGCCAATGGCGCCTGGCCCCGTGTTTTGGCCTGCGCCCAAACTCTGTACAGACTGCACACCAGGCTATGGCCATGGGCACCCACGGGCGGCTGCGCAGTTTAGCCAATGCTCTCTCCTTAGCGGCTGAATTTGCGCTCACCCCTGGGCAAGCACAACAATTACTAGCCCAGCTGCGAGATGATTTAGCGCACTGGCAGGCAGTGTTTGACAATTGCGGCGTGAGTGGCCGGGATCGGCAGTGGCTTGGCAAGGTGATTCAGCTTGGGGATTTTTAACTCGCCCGTTGCATACCCCAGTAGGCAGCAGCCACTATTTAGTAAGACCATTTTGCAACACAAATTCTGCAGTTTCACCTGGTAAAAAGCTTTTAAATCAGCTAATTTCACCCAGGTTTTTGCTCACCCTATTTCGTTTGGACCCTTCATGAAAATAGTATCCGCCAAAGTTATCATCACCTGCCCTGGGCGCAATTTCGTCACGCTTAAAATTATGACTGACCAAGGCGTATACGGCATAGGCGATGCCACCTTAAATGGTCGGGAAAAAGCTGTTGTCAGCTGCTTAGAAGACTATTTACTCCCGCAATTAATTGGCCGGGATGCATCTCGCATTGAAGATATTTGGCAGTATTTTTATAAGGGTGTGTACTGGCGGCGCGGCGCTATTGGTATGACGGCCCTGGCCGCCATTGATACGGCACTGTGGGATATTAAAGCCAAAGCCGCCAATATGCCACTGTACCAATTACTCGGTGGGCGCAGCCGGGATCATATAATGGTGTACACCCACGCCAATGGTAAAAATCTTGAAGACACACTGTTGGCCGTAGAAAAAGCCAAAAATAAAGGTTACCAAGCTATTCGCGTGCAGTGTGGCATTCCGGGCATTAATAAAACCTACGGCGTTGCCAAGGGGGCCAATAGTTATGAGCCTGCCGATGCTGATCTCCCCTCAGAAGAGATTTGGTCCACCCGCAAATATTTAGATTATATCCCTGAAGTTTTTGCCGCTGTGCGCAAAGAATTTGGCAATGACATTCATCTATTACACGATGTACATCACCGCCTTACCCCCATTGAAGCGGCGCGCTTAGGCAAAGAGCTGGAGCCCTACCATTTATTTTGGTTGGAAGATGCGGTGCCTGCGGAAAATCAAGCAGCGTTTAAATTAATTCGCGAGCACACCACAACACCCTTAGCGGTCGGGGAAATTTTTAACAGCATTCACGATTGCCGGGAATTAATCCAAAACCAATGGATTGATTATATTCGTTCAACCGTAGTGCATGCAGGCGGCATTACCCATCTGCGGCGCATTGCGGATTTTGCCGCCCTGTACCATGTGCGCACCGGCTGCCATGGCGCTACGGATTTATCGCCTGTGTGTATGGGGGCGGCCTTGCATTTTGATTATTGGGTGCCGAATTTTGGAATTCAGGAACATATGGCCCACAGTGAACAAATGGAATCAGTATTTACCCGCGCCTATGAATTTAATAATGGCTTTTTTACGCCGGGTGAATTGCCGGGCCACGGCGTGGATATTAATGAGGCCGAAGCCGCTAAATACCCATATAAACGCGCCTGTTTGCCAGTGAATCGCTTGGAAGATGGTACTTTGTGGGATTGGTAACTCCGGGAAAGGAGAATTGCTGTGCGATGTGTATAGTGGTACCAATTTTCCGGACCAATGCCCAGCCATCGTTTAAGATGGCTCTTCGTAGAATTGTGTAAAACCCCCGCGCCAGATGGAAAAATGGCCTCC
>DAOQGS010000272.1:0-5294 GCA_035338675.1 Cellvibrionaceae bacterium | reverse complement strand
CGCCCCCACCGCCGTGGTGTCCTCTACAACAAGGCCGGTGCCCTTGGTATTTCGCTATGAAGAGCGGGATTTATTGGAAACCACCGTGATGAATTTAGTGGAGGCGAAACAGGCACCTGTATATGTGGTGCACTTTACGCAAAATGACGCGGCGCAAACCACGCAGAATTTAATGAGCCAAAATTATTGCAGCAGCGAGGAAAAAGCCGCCATCGCCAAAGCCCTGCGCGGTGTTAAATTTACCAGCCCCTACGGCAAGGATTTTAAGCGCTTTTTAAGCCACGGCATCGGCCTGCACCACGCCGGTTTATTGCCCAAATACCGAGTATTGGTCGAGCGTTTGGCGCAACTGGGTTTATTAAAAATAATTTGCGGCACCGACACCCTAGGGGTGGGAGTAAACGTGCCCATTCGCACTGTGTTATTAACCCGCTTAAGTAAATACAGCGGCTCGAAACTGGCCTTATTAACCGCGCGGGATTTTCATCAAATCACCGGGCGCGCCGGGCGCAAAGGTTTTGATGATATAGGCTATGTGGTGGCCATGGCGCCGGAGCATGTGATTGAAAATAACCGCCTGGAAGCCAAAGCCGCTGGCGATCCGAAAAAAGCCAAAAAGCTGGTTAAACGCAAACCACCGGAAAAATTCGTCGCCTGGTCGAACGACACCTTCACCCAATTACAAGCCGCGCCGCCGGAGCCTTTGGTATCCCGCTTTGAGGTGAGCCATGGCATGTTATTACAAGTATTAAGCCGCAAAACCGATGGCTGCCGCGCTATGCAGCAGATTATTAAAGACAGCCACGAAACCGCCGCGCAAAAAAAATCCCACCGCAAACGCGCCTGGCAATTATTCCGCTCACTGCACGAGCGCAACATTATTGAAATTCTGCCCAAAAGTGAGCGCAGCCCTGTGGGCGCTAAATTGCGCTTAAATATCGATTTACAGGAGGACTTCTCGCTTAACCACGCGTTGTCTCTGTATTTAATGGACACGCTTGAACTGTTGAACCCCGAAAGCCCTGAGTATGCCTTGGATATGCTCACGCTGATTGAATCGATTTTAGAAAACCCCGACATCATTCTGCGCCGCCAATTGGATGCCTTAAAAACCGAAAAAATGGCGGAGATGAAACAACAGGGTATTGAATACGATGAGCGCATTGCGCGTTTAGAAGAACTGGAATACCCCAAGCCCCAGCGGGAATTTATTTATTTAACCTTCCAAAACTTCGCCTTAAAACACCCCTGGGTGGGCCAGGAAAATATCCGCCCCAAAAGCATAGTGCGGGAAATGGTGGAAAATTATGTGGACTTTGCCGGCTACATCAAACTCTACGATTTAGAACGCAGCGAAGGCCTGCTGCTTAGGCACCTCTCCAGCGTATATAAGGTGCTGGCGCAAACCGTACCGCCGAAATTTAAAAACGCAGACGTGCAGGAGGTTGAAGACTGGTTGGCGGGCATTTTACACGGCACTGATAGCAGTTTATTGGATGAATGGGAGCGCTTAAAAAACCCCGATTGGACGCCCAAAGAGGACGACGCGGATGCTGCCGTAACGGAAGTGGACATCACCAAAAATAAACGGGAATTTACTGCCCTTATCCGCACGGAAATTTTCCACTTCCTGCGCGCTATGGCCAGCGGCAAATATGAGGCCGCAGCCGCCCTAGTGCCGCCCTGGAGCGCCGAAGCCTTAAGTGAAAAAATGCAGGATTACCGCCAGGAGCACGGCGGTATTAACTTGGATAACGACGCACGCAATTTGCGCAACACCTATATAACAGCAGACGAAAATGCCGGGGTTTGGAGCGTAGCCCAGGTATTAATTGATCCAGACGCGTTAAACGATTGGCAGGCGGTATTTAGTGTGGATAAGGCACGGGCCAAAGAAGAAGGTAAGCCGAGTTTGCAATTGCTGGGGTTGGGGCCGATTGTGGAGGATTAGCCCCAGCTCAACCCATGTTAACTGGAAAACACAAGGGCTGTGCTGCGTAAATCCGCTGCCACACACGAAATTCGGTTATGTCTAACAACCAGAGCCTGCTGAAAAGTTTCTTCAATGCTCTGCCCCTTGCTGAAAAGCCCGGCGTGTATCTGGGCGATCAATTGTCAACCGCGCCATTAACCCGGATGAAGATGCCGTTGCACAGATCAAGCAATTAATTGACTGGAGTGACGCCTCCGGGGGCAAGTCTTTTTTATTTTCCGGCCTGCGCGGCGTGGGCAAAACTACCGAATTAAATCGTCTAGTTAAAGAGCTTAATGGCGATGAAACCACTGCAGCTTTTTATTGTGATGTCAGCGCTTATTTAAATCTCAATGACCCAGATGTGAGCCTGGCCGAATTATTAATGGCGGTGTTGACAGGCTTGTCCGATGCCGTTAAGCGCGAGTTTGACTCGGATATTTTAAAAGACTCCATTTGGGATCGGGTAAAAAGCACTATGAATTCCACTGTAACGCTTGCCCCCAAAATCAAGGCAGGCACAGTTGAAGCCAGTATCAGCCTGCACGAAAACCCGGAATTTAAAAAACAACTGCGTGAATTTACCAAAGACTCCAGCAGTTTTATTCAGGCTGCGCGCACATTTGCCCAGGATATAGCCAGCGCCATCCGCAAGCAGACGGGCACAGCTAAACTGGTTTTAGCGGTGGATTCTCTAGCAGCTTGTTGAAATAGAGCAATATTTTTTTGGTAACACACCAAATATTTAATGGGTAGATGTTTAAATTTCACATTGAGAAAAATTTGACACAGGAATTTAAAAACGGCTCGGTCACATCATTTTTTACGGTATTTAGCGGTTGGCTGAGTGTTTTTTATTCAGCATTCCGAATTCTAAGTAAATTAAACACGCTTACTGAAAAAATAACCGCTGGATTCGCTCGCTCAAAGCCCCGATACATCATCCGTCGATTGCCGCCGTACTGTTTAATCAACCCAAATGTAGCCTCAATCATTTTTCGATTCTGCATGCTCACTTGATAGCCAACGTGACGAGTGGTCCTATTATCAATTGACGATCCGCCTAGGCGGGTATCATTTTGTACTGCATGCGGGGTAATCTTGTATTGTCGACACGTATCTACAAAATCAGCTATGTCATACCCTTTATCGGCCCCGATAGTCTTTCTCTGTTCGCCGGACAATTCTGCCAGCAAATCCTCTGCCACCTCGCGTTCAGACACTGACGCGGCGCGCGTCGTTTTAACCCCGACCATCAAGCTGTTTCTATTTTCGATAATGTGATGCACTCCGTAACTCAGCCGCGCTTCTTTACCTTTGGGCTTCCTCATCAATTCGGCATCGGAATCAGTCGTTGACTGATGCGTGCGATTGCTGCGCGTTTCGTTATGAAAATTTCCCTCTGTACTGCCAGATTGAGGGGCATCGTCATCTTTAAGGCGAAAACTTTTGTGTGATGCCCGCGCATCAATCAGCGTGCTGTCCACGCTAAAATGATCTTCTGACAATAATTTTCTTTCTCGAGCTATCTGCAATACTTGGTCAAAAAACTCCGGAATGACATCTTGCTGAAGTAATCGATCACGATTTTTGCTAAATGTAGAGTGATCCCACATAACGTCCTCCAACTCTAGGCCCACAAACCAGCGATAAAGCATGTTGTAGTTGATGTGCTCACACAATTGTCGCTCGCTACGAAGCGTGTATAAAACCTGTAAAAAGGAGGCGCGCAGTAATCGCTCTGGCGGAATCGAAGGTTTTCCATAGGTCGAATGGAGTGTATCGAAAAGGTCATTTAACGAGCCCAATACCGAGCAATTAGCTCTCTAAGGTCTCTCAGCGGATGATCTTTCGGTGCAAAATCTTGCACGGTTCTGCAAATGAATAACGATGGTTGGCTCATGTCGATTCCACGCATTGCATTTTTCATTATCGGACGGGAGAACAACGCCATTTTAGCTGCGTTGAGGCTTGTTATCGAATAATTCAACAAGCTGTTAGATTTGCCAATCGATTGCGGACCGTTTTTTAATGCTCGTATTCTGTCTGGGGGTGCTTTAACAGTCTGCTATACAAGTAGATGCGGCAACGTGAATATTAATGACATCTGCTTCTTGCGATGCGGCAGAAATATTTTCCAGTACGCCGGTCTGGCCCAGCGATCCGCGCCGTATACTGTGTGCCAATCGCCGAAATAGGGCTGAAGTCATCACTTTTGTAGCCATGTTCTGCGATGTGAAAAATGGCATTTAAAACCTTTAAGTAGGGAAAAGTTGTGCAAACTTGCGGCCCTGCAGCAAGGGAAGTAAATGTTCAATAATTTTGTATTGAGTGTGGGTGATTTTTATACCCTTGTTGCACAATGTTTGGTGTAAAAGTTCCTGGTGAATCTATTCAAATGTTCATTGAAAATTTAGTCCCCCCCAAAAAAAATTAGCGTCTTAAATTGTGACCGATAATTTTATGTTGATTTAGGGTTTCCCACTTGTATTTAGCTGTTTGGGAAAGTTGCAGGCGAACTTGCCCTTAGGCAGCATGTTCGATCTGATATCACGACATGCTGGGTTATCTCACCCTATACCTGTCCAGTCGATATTTTTCGCCAAGCTGCGCAAGCGAGATATTTTATAAGTAAATTCGCAATATTTTAAAAAAGCATCTCAACGGGCTATTTGCAAGTATTAACAACACCAATACTCTTTTAAAATCATGCGCAAAATAACCCCTAAGGTTTTAACGCATCGGAAGCTGTATCTGTGGATTGACAGAGCTTACTAGTAGGCAAACAAATTCCTGTTTGGTCATTGTGACTATACCCCTGGCCTATAGCTGGGCCACTCAAGCCGCTAAAAATTAACACCATTTAACCGGTTTCACTCCTGTGAAAACCCATGCAAAAGCCCTCTTAACCTGGTAAAAATGCCGCACCTGCACATAGGTTAGGCCAATGTCCGTTTTAGAGCCCCTGTGCGAGATTACCCCTAGGGCTTGTGCTCCATCGTGCATATACCTTGTGAGCCCGCGCCGTACAGTTTCTGCCCAGCCTCTGGCATAATGCCTGCCCGAGGCTGTAGACCACATAACCCACCTTGTCAAAGGAAAAACGCATCATGTTATTAGCCCCTCACCGCCTAGCCCTGTTAGCCTGCGCCATCGCCGCCCTTAGCCTTACCGGCTGCGGCAGTAAAGGTAAGTCCCGCAGCACTAGCTCCAGCAGTTCTTCAAGTTCCAGCTCATCAAGTTCCAGTTCCTCCAGCAGCAGTTCCTCCTCCAGTTCCAGTTCCTCTAGCAGCTCAAGCTCGTCCAGCAGTTCATCAAGTTC
>DAOQGS010000271.1:0-5320 GCA_035338675.1 Cellvibrionaceae bacterium | reverse complement strand
AATCTCAGCCGGGAAAACTGGCTGTTGGCCAGGTTATCCACCAGCCAGTTTTCCCGGCTGAGATTGCTCGATTCAGCGGGCCAAGCGGGGTTGCCGGGGTTGGCGCTTTTGGCAGTTTGCTGCTCGAGAATATGCACTTCCGTGGTATCCGGGTGCACGCCCTGTTCAATGCGAATGGTGAAACGGTGCAGCTGGCCCACATCGTCTTTAAATTCCATCCAGTTGGTTTCAATCAGGCCTACAGCGGCTTGGGTTTTCGCCAGGCTAAAGCCAAATTCCGCCAAGAAGCTTTGGGTTAAGGGCCAAATTTGTCCGCTGGGGGCTTCGGCGAGAATCCAGCGGTCACTGCCCACTCTTTGGATTTTTACTTTGGCTTCTTCGAGGTTTTTACTCAATGGGTCCGGGCGCGGCGCCGAGCCATTGCCGAGGTCGGCGAGGTTAACTTCCTGTTCGGCGATTTTGGGGATGGGATACAAAGGCTCTAAAGGCTGAGCCTGCACGCCGGGGGGCAACACAAGCGGTTTGATGGTGGCAGCGCGCTGATAGTCGCGGCTGTGATCGGCAAAAATACCGCAGCCGCTCAAAAGCGCTGCCGCGCACAGGCCGACAAGAAAATGGTGGGAGACAAACGTCATGAAGGGGTATCGCCAGTTAATTTATAAAATGCCCGCAGCCTTGAGGGCCTCGCGCAATGATGGGTGGTGTTCTGCCGACAGCGGCGTTAAAGGCAAGCGAATGCCCGTATCGATACGGCCCATTTGATTGAGGGCCCATTTGACGGGAATGGGGTTGGCTTCCACGAATAACAAACGGTGCAGGTTGCTAAGGGTTTGGTTAATAGCATGGGCCTTGGCAAAATCCCCATCCAAGGCCGCTTGGCACATCTGCGCTACGGCTTTGGGGGCTATATTCGCGGTCACAGAGATTTCGCCCACCGCGCCAAGTTCCATGGCCGCTATGGCGCTGGCATCATCCCCCGACAGGAGCACAAAATCCTCTGGGCAGCTTGCCTTCATGGCACTGATTCGGCTTAAGTCGCCCGTTGCTTCTTTGATCCCGACTATATTGGCGACCTGCGCCAGGCGCGCCACAGTGGCAGGGGTCATATCGACACCCGTGCGGCCTGGGACGTTGTAGAGAATCTGGGGGATGGCTACCGCTTCGGCGATGGCCTTGTGGTGCAAGTACAGGCCTTCTTGGGTGGGACGGTTGTAATAAGGCGTGATAAGAAGGCAGCCATCGGCTTTTAGATCTTTAGCCGCTTGAGTTAATTCGATGGCTTCAGCGGTAGAGTTGGAACCGGTGCCTGCGATCACCGGGATGCGGCCATTCACCTGGTCCACTACCGCCGCCACCACATCCATATGTTCTTTGTAATCGAGGGTGGGGGATTCGCCGGTGGTACCCATAGGCACAAGGCCGTGGGTACCTTCTTGCAGATGCCAATCCACCAGCTTATGCAGGGCGTCCCAATCCAGCGAGTTGTCCGCTTTCATCGGGGTGACCAGAGCCACCATACTGCCTTGGAACATAAGCTTCTCCCAGGTTGCCTGCTGAAGGATAAAGGGGCGCCATGTTACTTAAGGGGCGGTGGTAGAACAAGGGCGCAATTCCCCAAGCTAGGTGCGGCTACCCTTTTCTATTCCCACCGCTTGGTACAGATCCGCCTCCCCCTCTGGCCGGGTTTTAAAGCGGCGGTGTACCCACAGATATTGCTCGGGCCGTTTGGCCACTTCTTGCTCCACCAACTGGCTGATCAATTGGGTGTCCGCCTCTTCATCCTGGCTTGGGAAATTGGCCAAAGGCGGCAGTATATCTACACCATAGCCCTCGCCACCGGGCAGCCGGTAATGCACGAATGGAATCACCAAACCCCGGCCTAAACGGGCGATTTGGCTGGTGGCGGTAATGGTGGCAGCAGGAATGTTAAAGAAGGGCACGAATACTGAGTGCTCGCGGCCATAGTCCTGATCCGGCGCGTACCAGACGGCGCGGCCATTGCGCAGGGCGCGCAGCATGCCGCGCATATCGCCCCGGGTGATCACACTGCCGGTAGCGTTATGGCGCTCGCGGCCCTTGCGCTGGATGTAGTCGTAGAAGGCATTGGCGTGTGGGCGATAGGTGCCATCGATGGAGTGATTCATGCTCACTGCCGCTGCCCCTAATTCCAAATGGGTGAAGTGCATGGCCAGTAAAATCACACCCCGGCCTTGCGCCTCGGCTGCCTGTAGATGCTCCAACCCCTGCAATTTGATCAAGGTTTTTAATCGGCTGTGGGGCATAAACCAGGCCATGCCGGTTTCAAAGAAGGCTTTACCCACTGAATCCATCACGCCGTCTACCATGGCCGCGCGCTGCTGCTCATTTAATGCCGGGAAGCACAATTGGATATTGCGCTCGGCAATAGCTCGGCGCCGGGGGGCCAAGCGGCTTAAGGCCCGGCCCAGGCCTGCGCCCAACGCCATCTGCCAGCGATAGGGCAATTGCGCACAGGCCCACCATAGGGCAAACCCCAAACCGGTGAACCAGTAGCGCGGGTGCAGCAGCTGCCGGCTAAAATGGGGTTTGGCTAGCATAGGCTAAGTAGCAGCACAGTCTGTACGCTCAACAAAACCTAAAAGGCTCGCCCTAGAAGCGCACCTGGACTTCAGGGTTGGTATCCGCCTCGTAATCAACGCTCGGCTGACCAAAACCGAACAGTTTTAAAAACTCGGCGGTGTAGCCTTTAAAGTCGGTCAGCTCAAACAGATTGCTTTCAGTCACCTGGGGCCAAAGCTCGGTCACCTTAGCTTGCACATGTGCGGCCAGCTCTTTTTCATCCATGCGAAAGCGGTTTTGGCCGTCCAAACGGGGGGTGGCCGTATAGAGGCCTTCAGTGAACAAGCGGTACAGCTGTTCGATACAGCCCTCATGGCTGCCCTCTTCTTTCATCACTTTCATCAGCAGCGAGAGGTACAAAGGCATGATGGGAATAGCCGAACTCGCTTGCGTCACCAGGGCTTTAAGCACCGCCACATTGGCCTGGCCCTTATGCTGGCTGAGCAGTCCATTGAGTGCCAGAGCAGCGCGGTCCAGATCTTCTTTGGCTTTGCCAATGGTGGCTTTGCCGTAAATGGGCCAGGTGATTTTCTCGCCCAAGTAGGTATAAGCGACGGTTTTCACCCCTTCAGCCAACAAATCGGCCTCAGCCAGGGCTTTAAGCCATAGTTCCCAGTCTTCGCCGCCCATTACTTTCACCGTGGCGGCAACCTCGGCATCGGTGGCTGGGTCCAGGGTTACATCGGTAATTTTCAAAGTATCGGTATTGAGGTTTTTAGTGGTGTAGGCCTCACCCATGGGCTTTAACACACTTTGGTACACCTCACCGGTCACAGGGTCCGTGCGGCGGGGTGAGGCGAGGGAATAGACCACCAAGTCCACCTTGCCCATGCCGTTTTTAATGGTGTCGATAACCTGTTGTTTGATCTCGTTTGAAAACGCATCGCCGTTGATGCTCTCGGCGTACAACCCCTTGGCGCGGGCCAACTCATCAAACGCGGCGGCGTTGTAAAAGCCCGCTGTAGCGGTTTTTTTATCGGTGCCGGGGCGCTCAAAAAACACCCCCAGAGTATTCGCCCCGCAACCAAAGGCCGCCGTGATGCGCGAGGCCAGGCCGTAACCGGTGGAACTGCCGATCACCAACACATTCTTCGGGCCGCCACTTATGGCGGGCTGGTTTTGAATATAGGCAATTTGCTCCTGCACATTGGCCGCACAGCCTTGCGGGTGGGCGTTAATACAAATGAAACCGCGAACCTTGGGTTGAATAATCATCGAAGCACCGTAAGAGCAGGTATAAAGCCGCGCATTATAAAGAGCAGCGGCAAAATATCGACTCTTTTTGCACCCGGCCTATAATGCGCGCCCCATTCGTTAAGAAGTTGTGCCATGGATTCCCAACCCCGCCCAGGTTACACACTGCGCTATGCCACCCAGCCGATTTGGACCCAGACAGTGCTCGCCAATCTCGATTACTTTTTGTTGGATCACGCAGCGGCGGAGAAAAAGGCCTCCGGCATGGCCATGTCCATGGTGTCCCACTATCCGGATAAAACCGACATAGTCACCGCCATGGTGGATTTAGCCCTTGAGGAGTTGGCCCACTTCAAACAGGTGGTCAAAATCATCCTAGAGCGCGGCCTGATCCTCACCGCCGACACCCCCGACCACTATGTCAATCAACTGCGCGCCCTGCACCGCAAGGGCAGCGATGTGTACCTGCTGGATCGATTGCTGATCGGCAGCCTGGTGGAAGCTCGCGGCTGCGAGCGCTTTGGCCTCATCGCCACCCACCTGCCCGAGGGACCCCTGCGGCACTTTTACCGGGCTATTTGTGAATCCGAAGCCCGCCATGAGGACCTCTTCCTGCGGCTCGCCTACGATCACTTTGCAGCCCCCGTGGTGCTCGCTCGGCTGGATGAACTGCTGGATTGCGAGGCCGCCATAGTAGCCGCCCTGCCCATTCGCCCTGCACTGCACTAATGCCCCAGGCCTACTTAAGCCGCTACGCTGAACCCGAGGCCCAGGCCGCAGGGCTTATGCTGGCCGGAGGAAAGCGCTGGCGCCATGTGCTGACGGTGCCTGCACTGGATGAAATGCCTGCGTTTGTGGAGCGGCTAGCGAAGCGGTCGGAAGACGCGCTGGTCATCTTAGTGGTGAACCAAAGCGACAGCCCGATTACCCCGGCAAACCAACTTTTGCTGGACGCGATCCACCAAAACTATCCAGCCTGCACCCAATGTGGGCACTTATCTCTTCATCACCTGGGCGCGCTGAGCCTTCTGTTAGTGGATCGCGCCAACACAGCCCTGCCACCCAAAACCGGCGTGGGTCTAGCCCGCAAAATCGCCGCTGATATAGCTCTGCAACTGATCCAACAGGGCCAGGTGGCAAGCCAATGGATCCACTGCACTGACGCCGATGCCAGCCTCCCGGACCGCTACTTTTACCTGCCCGAAGATCACCCCGCAGTAGCCGCTAGCCTTCCCTTTCGCCATGTGGGAGCCCCCGGCCCATTATTGGATGCCACCCTGCTATACGAGCGCGCCATCCGTTATTACGCCCAGGGCCTGGGCTTTGCAGGCAGCTCCTATGATTTTTTGTGCTTGGGCAGCGCCCTGGCGTTTAAAGCCCGCGCTTACGCCCAGGTGCGCGGGTTTAATTTAAGAGAGGCGGGAGAGGATTTTTATCTGCTGAATAAATTGGCAAAACTCGGGGGCATATATAGCCCTGCAAGCCAGAACGATAACACCATTGAGCTTGCGGCCCGGCTGTCCAACCG
>DAOQGS010000270.1:0-5322 GCA_035338675.1 Cellvibrionaceae bacterium | reverse complement strand
GGGTGCGGGTGCTGCCCAGCAAAAAATTAACGTCCTCCAGGCGAATGCGCTTGGTTTTGTGGAGGTCGTTTAGGAGGCTTCGCAAATCGAGCACGCGGTCGGACATAAATAGCTCAATAACTTAGGTGCGGTGAATAGGTTCAGTATAGGGGATCTTTGCAGAGCCAATCGGCGAGGGCTTAAACCTGGGGCGCCTTTTGTGACGGTTTGGGCGGCGGGTAACTAATCTTATCGCCATCCGCCACAATGATTTTGCGATCGATTAGCTCATCTACCAGAGTGTTTAACGCGTTTTTATCAAACTGTTGCTTTAGGTGCGAATTCAGAAAATTAAGCAAAGAAGTGCGTGTTTTCGGCCTTGGGTTGGTATCGATGCGCAAATAAGCAAATACCTTGGCCACCGGATTGGTTGCCGGTGGCGCAGGCGCTGCGGCTTGCGCTGCTGGCTGCGGTGTTTTTACCGTTTGAGGCTTGGGTTTGAGCAGGGCTGTGAGCTCTTCCCGGCGCTCAATTTGGATGTGTTTGTGTTTGAGGTGGCGAATCAGCGGGTCAAAACCCGTGTCCTTGGAAATGATATGGAACTGGCTGTGTTTGTCGCTAGTGGCGAGCTGGCCGATATAAAACGCGATATGAAAATCCAGGGCGTTCAGGCCATTGCCTTCGATTTTGACGTACTCCGCCCGCGCGCCGAGGGCCTGCATGGCGGCGGCTAATTCAAAGGCGATTTTGATTTGTTTATCACCCACAAACACCAAGACCCTGAAGGCCGGGTCGGTCAACTGGGCCAGGTTGTCCGGTTGGACGTTTTCATAATCGATCAATACGTAATGGCTGCCCAAAACAATCCCTCTGCCGTCTCTGCCCGTTACACTAGGTCATCTATATCGTAGTCAATCACCACCGGCAAATGGCTGGAAAATTCCTGGGTTTTGTAAATGGTGGCGTATTCCACCTTGCGTTTGAGGGCTTCGGAAATGATGTGGTAATCCGTGCGCCAGCCGCAGCCTTTGCCGATCTGGCCGGAGGGCCACCAGGAGAATTCGTCCATATCTTTATTCACTTGGCGGAAGGCATCGGCATAACCTAGCTGGTTAAACGCTTGGTTGAGCCACTGTTGCTCCTGGGGTAAAAACCCCGGCGTGCTTATGTGTTCCTGCCAGTTCTGCACATCTTTGCGGGTGTGGGCCATGGCCCAATTGCCGCAAAATATAAAATGCCGGCGCTTGCGGGTGATTTTGTGCATCAGCGCCTGCATGTCTTCAAAAAACTTAAGCTTCACCTCAAGGGATTCGTTTTCCGCCTGGGCGCAGGGAGCGAGGAGGGTGCCGATGGAGTAGCGCTCAAAATCCACCTGCAAATAACGCCCTTCCATATCCACGCCGCTGGCAAAGCCTAAGCCATAGATCAGCGCCTTGGGGGCGTGGCGGGTGTAAATGGCAACACCGTTGTAATGCTTGATGCCGGAGTCGAAAAAATAACTGTAATAACCCTCGGGATGAAATACCGCGTGGTCCAGTTCAGACTCCAGGGCCCGCAGGTCTTGAAGGCAGACAATATCAGCGTCTTGTTTGGCGATCCAATCATACAAACCGCGAGAGGCGGCCTGATGAATACCGTCGACACTGAGTGAGATAATGCGCATGATGGCCCCTTAGAAACGGACTGTGTATCATACCGGTCTTTTACAACTATTGTTAATAATGCACAGGTGCGGCAACCCCTAAGGCGGTGTTGTGTAACACTGCAGGAGGAGGGTGTTAAGCGTGCTGCGGCTGTGGATGTAACGGCTGCGTGTAAATACAGGTAAACTTGCGCCCACCTCAGTGTGGCCCAGCTGCATCTTCGGTCGCTCGGCGCGCGAGCAGATGCACTGTGACGGAACCTCTGTTGTTATCGTGTTAAGGTTTTTGCGCAGGCCATGCTGCGTCCCACCCGGTGGCGCTGGTCAATAATAGCTGCTTCTCGCCCGCTGCGGTGGCCGCATGTCAAAATCACGGCCTGTGCCTCAATTTGGAGTCCCCATGCTTCCCTACCAATCGCAATTTATTCAGCTGGCACTGGCCTGCCAAGCGCTGAAATTCGGCACCTTTACGCTAAAATCCGGCCGCCAAAGCCCGTATTTTTTTAACGCCGGACAGTTTCAAATCGGCAGCGCCTTGGCCCAGTTGGGCCGTTTCTACGCCCAGGCATTGGTGGATGCCAACATAAGTTTCGACATGATTTTTGGCCCGGCCTATAAGGGTATTCCCCTTGCCACCACCACGGCGGTGGCGCTCGCTGATCAACACGGCCGCGATGTGCCCTATTGTTTTAACCGCAAAGAAGCCAAAACCCACGGTGAAGGCGGCCAGCTGGTGGGCGCCCCTTTGGCGGGCCGGGTGGTGATTGTGGATGATGTGATTACCGCGGGCACCGCCGTGCGCGAAGTGCTGGAGATTATCCAGGCTGCCGGTGCTGAGCCTGCGGCTATCGTTATAGGTTTGAACCGACAGGAGCGCGGTCGGGGTGAATTATCCGCAATAGGAGAACTGGTGCAGCTCACCGGTGTTCCGGTTGTCAGTATTATTAAGCTTGATCACATCCTCAGCTATTTAGCCGCCGACCCCGCTCAGGCGGAGCTGGTGGCAAACATTGAGTTATACCGTAAAACCTATGGTGTTGACGCATGAGATATTTATTAGCTGCTCTGGGGTTGAGCATCAGTTGTTTTTCTGGCGTGTTGTCGGCGGCGCCTGCTGACACCAGCAAAGAGGAGCGGGCGGCCTACTACCGCTATGTGAATGATCAGGGCGTGAAGGTGATGGACCACAGTATTCCACCGGCCTTTTCCCAGCGCGGCTATGAGGTGCTCAATGCAGCCGGGCGCGTGATTAAGGTGGTGCCGCCTGCGCTTACCGAGCAGGACATCAAGGCTTTGGAGGCGCGCCAAGCGATCAAAGAAGAATATGAACAGCTCTCCCGCCGTTACAGCTCAACTCAAGACATAGAAGACGCCAAGCTGCGCCAGCTGGATCGCCTGGACGCCAACATCGCCCTGGTGCGCGGCAATATCAATAATTTAAAGCGGCAGATCGACGGCATAGGCGTTAAGGCTGCCGAATTTGAACGGGCCGCCAAACCGGTACCGCCCAGCCTGCTCGATAGTTTGGCCAAAACCAAAACGGAGCTGGCGAACACGGAAAATCTGATGGTGATTCGGATGGCAGAAAAACAGCAGGTGGTGGATAAGTTTGAGCGGGAAAAAAGCATTTTCACCCAGGGTAAAGAGCTTGTGAAAGCCTCCGCCACACCCGCTCCTACCGCGCAAAAGACCAACTAAAGGCGCCGGCAGTGCGCGGCCTGGGTTAGTTTTTGGCCGCCTGCTGCTTAAGTTGCGCGCACAGCTCATCGCAACTGATTTCGTGGATCATATCTTTGGCCGGGCTTTGAGTAGTGGGCGCCCCGACCACTACTGCAGGCACCCCGGCCACCGTGGTATGGGCGGCCACGGGTTTTAATACCACGCTGCCTGCACCTATCTTGGCGCCCTCACCTACAGTGATGTTGCCGAGAATTTTTGCTCCCGCACTGATTAATACCCCCTTGCCCACTTTGGGATGGCGATCGCCGCTTTCTTTACCGGTGCCGCCGAGGGTCACCGCCTGCATAATCGATACGTCATCGTCCACTACGGAGGTTTCGCCGATCACAATGCCGGTGCCGTGGTCGAGCATCAGCCCCTTGCCCAGGCGCGCCGCCGGGTGAATATCGACGCCGAAACAGAGGGAAATATGGCTTTGGAAATAATACGCCAGGGACTTGCGGCCCTGCTTCCACAGCCAGTGGGCGACCCTATAGGCCTGCAGGGCATGGAATCCTTTGAAATACAAAAACGGCAGGCTGTAGGCTTCACAGGCGGAGTCGCGCTCAAACACAGCCTGAATATCCGCCCGCGCTGCATTACCGATGCTGGCATCCTGGTGCAGGGCCTGTTCGATTAACTCCCGTACCAACAGCGAGGAGATGGCAGTGCTGCCGAGTTTGTTGGCTAGATGAAAGCTCAGGGCCGCTTCAAAGGTGGCGTGGTTGAGGATGGTGGCGTGCAGGAAGCTGGCAAGCGCTGGCTCCCTTTGGGCCTCTTGGCGCGTCTCCGCCAAAATAGCGGACCAGATGGGGTCGTGCCCTGGGTGCATAACGTGCCTCGTAGATGATAGGGAGCAAAGCTATTTATGATGGTGGCGCGGGGGCGCGCTTACAAGTGCCGTTTTCTAAACACTTCAGCTCCCATTAGCCGAGGGGTTCAGGTTTAGACCTACTTGCCGCAGCTATGCAGGTCGCTTTGTTTGAGGGTTTGGCTCAGCGGTGCCGCTTGCAGTGCTTGGGACATGGTGCCAAAGGCAAAATCTTCCAGCATCCGCTCAAGCCTGGGCAGGCAGCGATGCAAATTGGTGTAGTGGCGAAAGTTTGAAAACCAGCTGGCATTGGCAACGCGCGGTTGCTCCGGGTCGATCTCCCAAGGGTGCAGGTAAAAAATCTGGCTTTTGCGCCCCTGGTCGCTCGCCCGTGCAAACAGCCAGCGGGACAGCCAATAGGGATATTGCCGAAAATAACCACCGCCTGCCGCCGGGATGGGCTGGCCGAGCACTTTGGCGGTGGTGAGGGGAAATTCTGTCAGGCGGGCGCCGCTATCGGTGATGATTACATAGGGTTCCTCGGGGCTGCCGGGAATGCCGTAGTTATCGTGGCGGGTGGGGAAAATACTGGAGTCCCAGGTAAAACCCAGCTGCCCCAAAATATCCAGCGCCCAGAGGGATTGGCGGGTGATGGAGTAACTGGCCGCTCGGTAGCCGGTCACCGCTTGGCCGCTAATGTCCTCCAGAATCTGCTTAGACTTAAGGGTTTCAGCGCGAAACACCTCCGGGGTTTGGCGGTAAATTAGCTGATGGCTATAGCCGTGGGAGGCAATTTCATGGCCGGCCGATGCGATCTGCCGCACCAGATTCGGGTAGCGCTCAGCCACCCAGCCGAGAATAAAAAATGTGATGTGAATATTGTGTTTGGCGAACAACTCCAGCATGCGCTGGGTATTGGCCTCCACCCGCGAGGGCCAGTTGGGCCAGTCCTCAGGGGAGATAACCTTATTGAAGGCAGCGACATGGAAGTAGTCTTCCACGTCCACCGTCATAGCGTGAATGGCGGGCATAAATCAGTATCTTTAGCTGAGAAGTAAACGCTTTTGGCTTCAAGCCAAAGGCCTGTTGAGGGTTCCGGTTGCCCGCGTGTGGGCCTATTTTCTGCGGCATTAAAGCCTAGGCAGTAAATTTAAGCCTGGTAATAGTCCCG
>DAOQGS010000269.1:0-5346 GCA_035338675.1 Cellvibrionaceae bacterium | reverse complement strand
AACTCGCGACCCCAACCTTGGCAAGGTTGTGCTCTACCACTGAGCTATTCCCGCAAGTGGCGTCCCCAAGGGGATTCGAACCCCTGTCACCGCCGTGAAAGGGCGGTGTCCTAGGCCTCTAGACGATGGGGACGTCTATTCTGATCAGCGTTGGTAATGGGTGGTTGCCGCCAGAAGTGGTGCGCATTCTAGGGATGCACCTGGGGGCTGTCAACCACTTATTTTAAAAAATTCAATACAATCTAAGGCTTAGGCCAGCAACTGGCCAACCTGGCGAATTCTGTGGCAGTTTGCTGGAAATTACCTCAGCCCAGCCGTCACTGAATAGAACAGGCCTCAAGTTGCAGCTGCCCCCCCCTGCGACTAGGCTTAGGGTAATCCCTTACTGCCTGGATGCTATGTCTTCCGTCTACGTAATTAGCTCAATCGTAATCCTGCTGGCCATTCTGGCCTGCTATGCGTTTGTCTCGCAAACGCTGGCCTTGCGCAGGCAGCATCGCGAGCGGCTCTTAACGGTACTAACAGCCAAGGTGCGCAACTTCAAACACATGCTCAGCGGCTTCCCGGTGGGCTTTTTACCAAAGGACCTAACGGTGTTGGTGCTGCGCAGTTTGATTGATATGTATGAACAACTGGTGGACATAGACCCGGACAATAACCAGTACAAACAAGACTTGCAGTCCGTATCCCAGCAACTCAACGAAGTGCAGCGGCAGACCAAACCGGTGGCGCCTGCGGTTATCGACAATCCGCAACAACTCAAAGACGCCAAAACCTGCCTTGAGGAATTGCATAAATTTGTCTTCCAATTGGAGGGCAAAGGCGCCCTCAACCGCACTCAAGCGGATAATTACCGCAATTTAATTAAACAGCTGGTGTTACAAGTCACGGTAGATGCCTATTTGTTTTCCGGCCGCCACGCCAAACAAGCGAACAAAACACGCCTGGCCATCCATTATTTTGGCCTGGCCCACAAGTTATTGAGCAAAGAAAATAAGGGTGGCACGCAGGATAAAAAAATTGCCGCCATCACCCAAATACTGCAGGAATTACAGGAAAAATTGCACGAGGAAGAGCCCCACGCCACAGTCGCGGCCAAGCCCGCCGAAACCACCGAGGCGGACTGGAACAAGATAAAGCCCGACGACAGCTGGAAAAAAAAACAAGTCTACGATTAGTCCTCTTGGGCGACAAACCCCAGGGATGCGGAATTCACACAGTAGCGCAACCCAGTGGGCTCAGGCCCGTCGGGGAACACATGGCCCAGATGGCTGCCGCAGCGCTCGCAGAGAATTTCTACCCGGCGCATACCGTGGCTGGTGTCGGGCGCTTCGCTTACTGCTTCTTTATTAATGGCGGTGAAAAAACTCGGCCAGCCGGAGCCCGAATCGTACTTGGCCTCGGCATTAAATAATGGCGCACCGCAGCAGCGGCAGGTGTAGATGCCCAGCGCCTTGTGGTTCCAATAACGGCCGCTAAATGCTCGCTCGGTACCCTTTTGGCGACAGATGCGAAACTCATCCTCACTGAGATTCGCCCGCCAGTATTCATCGTTTTTTAGTTGGCTATCTGACATAATCCGGCCCCGCCCTACTGTTAAAGACAAATTGAATCATTGGATTAAATCGTTAAAAGGCTTGCGATGCAACGTGTACTCAAATCAAAAAAACTCGACGGCGTGTGTTACGACATACGCGGCCCCGTGCTGGACCACGCCAACCGCCTAGAAGAAGAAGGCCACCGCATTTTAAAACTTAACATCGGCAACCCGGCGCCCTTCGGCTTTGATGCGCCGGATGAGATCATCGCCGATGTGATTCACAACATGCGCGCCGCCCAAGGCTATACCCACAGCAAAGGCCTGTTCCAAGCCCGCAAAGCCATTATGCAAGAGTGCCAGCGGCTGCAGGTTCCCAATGTGGAAATCGACGATATTTTCCTGGGCAATGGCGTCAGCGAATTAATTGTGATGGCCAACCAAGCACTGTTAAACCCCGGCGATGAAGTATTAATCCCCTCCCCCGATTACCCACTTTGGACGGCGGCGGTAAATTTAGCCGGTGGCAAGGCCGTGCATTATTTATGCGATGAAAGCGCGGATTGGTTTCCCGATTTAGCCGACATTCGCGCCAAAATTAACAGCCGCACCCGCGCGATTGTGGTCATTAACCCCAATAACCCCACCGGTGCGGTGTACAGCCAAGAATTGCTCGAACAGATTGTGCAGATCGCCCGGGAACACCGCTTGGTGATTTTCTCCGACGAGATTTACAGCAAAATTCTCTACGACGACGCGCAATTTATTCCCATGGGCCGCCTGGCTACCGATGTATTGTGTTTAAGCTTTAACGGTTTATCTAAAACCTATCGCTTGGCGGGTTTTCGCTCTGGCTGGGTGGTGATTAGCGGCGCTAAACAACTGGCCACTGAATATATAAAAGGCATAGAAATGCTCGCCTCTATGCGCCTGTGCGCTAATGTACCAGCTATGTTTGCCGTGCAAACCGCCCTGGGCGGCTACCAAAGCATTAATGAGTTAATTCTGCCCGGCGGGCGTTTGTTAGAGCAGCGCGATGCCGCCTACAACTCACTGGTTGCCATTCCCGGCATCAGCTGCGTTAAACCCAGGGGCTCAATTTATTTATTCCCGAAAATTGATCGTTCGGTTTATAAATATTCAGACGATCAACAATTGGTGCTGGATTTTTTAATTCAGCAAAAAGTGTTGTTGGTGCAGGGCACGGCGTTTAATTGGCCGGAACCTGACCACTTGCGCATTGTATTTTTGCCGGTAAAAGATGAAATCAATAAAGCCATAGGTAAACTAGGTGAGTTTTTGGCCACCTATACGCCCTTAGATTTATAAAGTCCTGCCTGCACCATCACCAGCTGCGCTTCGGCGCAGTTTTTGTTTGTGGCGCACGAAAAAGTACAGCCTAAAATAAACACCTGCGAATTGATGGGGAGATGTTTGTGAGCGATATTCATATAGACGACTTTTACCGGGATACCGCCCGCATTTTAGTGGCGCTCTACAACCAATTCCCGCGCAAAACCACCCTTTATGTGGAAGACATAGCCGGGCCCGATAAACCGGACGAATTCGGCCTGCACAGCCCCCGTCATTTAGCCTGTTTTCACACCATTTTATGGTTGGCGCAAACGGATTATGTACATTATGAAAGCCTTATCCGCCAGGAGGCGGCCGATCAAATTGTGCTTAGCCATCGCGGGTTTTTACTGCTTACCAGCATGCACAACTCAGAGAAAAAAGATATTGAGGCAAACATACCAGCAACCCCAGGTATTAGCCTACAAGAGCATTTATTGGTAAACCGCATTCGACGGGAATTAAAAGAAGGCTCGTCGTTCTCCTTAGCAGCCCTAATGCGCAACACACTTTTGCACTCGCGATCCTTCCCCTGAGTGTGGCGGATTTAAGAATCCTATTAAGAGTACAGCCTATGCTTCTTTTAGCCATTCGCGCCCGGCAAATGAGTTTAATGGTGATTGGCTTGCTGCTGTGTTCAGCGAGTTTTGCCTTCACAGGCAATATTGCCCTTACATTTGATGATGCCCCCACGGCGGACAGCCCACTTTTCAGCGGCGAGAGTCGCACCACTAAAATCATTGCAACCCTCATCGCTCAAAAAGTCCCCGACGCACTATTTTTTGTTAAAGCGGATACCCTTCCCCCCGCCACAATTAACCGTATCAAACGCTATACCGATGCGGGGCTACATATCGCCAACCACAGTTTTAGCCATGTATCAGCCAACAATGTACCCGCCGATGAGTTTTTAGTGGACGCCTACCGGGCACATCTTTTACTTAAAGGTTTGGACAATTTTTTACCCTATTTCCGCCCGCCTTATCTGCACTATGGCAAGGATATGGAGGCCATTGCCTATATCCAAAAAAACCTCGCCGCCCTTAATTATAAAGATGGTTTTGTTACAATCGATAATGCCGACTGGGCCATCAATGCACTTTTAGTTAAGGCCGCCAGCGAAGGGAAAAAAATCGACTTAAAAAAGGCGCGCCGCCTCTACGTGCAGGTTTTAATACAAGCCATAGAATTCTTCGATGCGCTCGCACAGAAGACCTATGGCCACTCTCCTAACCACGTGTTATTGCTGCATGAAAATGACACCACTGCATTATTTTTAGGTGATTTAATTGCCCAGATTCGCAAGAGCGGCGGGCACATTATTAGCCCCCAAGAGGCCTATGCCGATCCCGCCTACCAACAATTCCCCATGAGTTATTTTCAAAAACAAGGCCGCGTGGCGGCTGCGGCCCAACTGCAAGGAGTGCCGATTGAACAATTAAAACACCCCGCTGAAGATAGCCAATATTTAGAGGCGCTCTTTAACCAGCACGCCGTATTTAAATAACAGCACCCAGGGTACTTCATATGAATGCTATTCCCCTACCAGCAGAATTTTTAGACCAATTTACCCAAGCGTTTAATTCCACAGGTCTTTCAACACCTTTAACTGATGAGCAAACCCAGCATCTAAAACGCGTACTTATCGGCAGCCACTACGCCCGCCAACAATTCCAACGCAACCCCAACTGGCTTGAGCAGCTTTTAGCAAACCCCATGAGCGAAGCACCGCCTTTGTTGTTAGAGGGCGATGAAATTACGGCGGGCAAAGCCCTGCGGCTGTACCGCCACCAACAAATGCTGGGCATAATTTGGCGGGATTTAAATCGCCTGGTAAGCCCCCAGGCCACCTGCGCAGCGCTTAGCCAATTAGCGGATACCTGTATTCAAGCGGCGTTGGAATATCTTTACCCACTGCTGACTGCAAGCTTTGGCGAGCCAGTCGATAAACTGGGTAAACGGCAGGGTTTGTTCGTGATTGGCATGGGCAAACTCGGCTCTAGGGAGCTGAATTTATCCTCGGATATAGACCTGATTTTTGCCTACCCCACTAGCGGGCACACTCAAGGAATCAAAAGCATCAGCAATAGTGAATTTTTTGCCATGCTCGGCCAGCGGCTAATTAAATTATTGGATGCCAATACCGCCGAGGGTTTTGTATTCCGTGTGGATATGCGCCTGCGGCCGTTTGGCCAAAGCGGTGTGCTGGCCTGCAGTTTTGAAGCGCTGGAGGATTATTACCACAACCACGGCCGGGAGTGGGAGCGCTTTGCCATGATTAAAGCGCGCCTAAGCGCCCACAATGGTGACGCTTTTGAAGCCGAACAATTAATGAGTATTCTGCGCCAATTTACCTACCGCAAATATACGGATTTTTCGGTCATTCAAGCCCTGCGCAGCCTTAAATTAATGATCAGCCGGGAGGTGAATAAAAAAGGCAAAGAGGAGGATGTAAA
>DAOQGS010000268.1:0-5360 GCA_035338675.1 Cellvibrionaceae bacterium | reverse complement strand
TGGCACTTCGATGCCGGGTTGTTAGAGAGGGGGAGTCCATCTCATTGACCTACGGGTAAAATTCGCCTTAAAGCGCTCGACTTAAAGACATTGGGTTGGGGTTAGAAAACCCGGCCCGGCACAATTTAAGAACAAGCGAAAAACTAACACATACTTACCCTATCTAAATTAAAGAATTTTCCGCGAAACAGCCAACCTCAGCTCTTACGCTGCGACGCACGAAAATCCACCTGAATCACATTATCAGTGTATTTAGGCTCAGCGTCTTTAGAAGGTCTAAGCCCACTCTCGCCCGGTATTTTAAGGTCTAATAAACCCTGCCAAAAATCACTAAATTCCGTCACAGGTAAAAAATACTCATCCGAGCCGGATTTTTTGCGCAGCAATTCATTGGCGCGGGTGGAAAATATCGCCGCCTCACGGGGTTCCACCGGCAGTGGATAACCGCGCTCCTCCACGTAATAACGCAACAAATCCACCACCTGGGAAATATGGGCCGTCACGGAGCGATCATAACCCTGCTGGTAGGTTTGCCCAGAGGTAATCACCTCAGCCAGCTCCAACACCCGCTGTTCAAGCACATCATCCTCACCGTGTTGCTCCACCACCGAGGCAAGGCCGTGCAAGGAGAACCAATAGGCAAATAACTGCGGGAAGTCCGCCAAGTCTTTTTTAGTTAAACCGCAAAAGGTAATGGCATAACGGCTTTGTTTTTCCATAGCGATAATACATTTGCGCCGGGCGATGGTAACCCGGTGTAAGTACCACTGCATGGCTTGATAATTCTCCACCAGCGGCGCTTCCACCAGGTGTTTAAAATCCGCAGCGGCATCTTTGCTTAAATAAAACTGGATCATGGCGCCCTCTAAAGCGTTTGCAAATAACGCTGTTCTAAATGCTGTTTAAAATACTTGGCATTTAACGGCTCGCCGGTGGCGCCAGCAATTAAATCATCGGTGGCCATAAAACTTGCCTTGGCCCAAATATGCTCGTTTAACCAAGCGAATAAGGGTGCCAAATCACCGGCGCTGATTTTATCACTGAGTTTAGGAATAACCTGTTTTGCCGCATTAAACAATTGCGCTGCGTACATAGCGCCCAAGGTATAAGAAGGGAAATAACCAAATGAACCCAAGGGCCAGTGAATATCCTGCATACAGCCGTCTTTAAAATTACCCACTGTAGATAAACCTAAATAAGCCTGCATTTTTTCACCCCATAGATCAGGGATATCCGCCACCTCAATATCGCCCTCAATTAAGGCGCGCTCAATTTCATAGCGCAAAATTACATGGGCCGGATAGGTTAATTCATCGGCATCCACGCGAATAAAGCCGCGCTTAATGCGTGTGTTGTAAGCGTAGAGGTTTTGCTGGTTAAACGCTGGGTCATCTTGGCGGCCTAAAATTTTCGCCGCCAGGGGCGCAATTAATTGGCTAAATTCCGCCGATCGCGCCAGTTGCATTTCAAAAAATAAACTCTGGGATTCATGCACACCCATAGAGCGCGCCTCACCTACGGGTAAATTGCGCCAATCAATAGGCAAATTTTGCTCGTAGCGGGCGTGGCCGGTTTCGTGGATTACCCCCAACAAGGCCTTCATAAAATCGCTTTCATCATACCGGGTGGTGATGCGCACATCACTAGGCACACCGCCGCAAAATGGATGGGTGCTCACATCCAAGCGGCCGTGGTTAAAATCAAACCCCAACAATTGCATAACGGCCATACCCAACTCTTTTTGCTGGGGCACGGCAAATGGCCCTTGGGGCGCCACAATGGTTTTACGGCTTTGAATATCCAACGCCTTAGTAATAAATTCCGGCAACCAGGTTTTTACCGCGCCGAATACTTCATCAATACGCGATGCCGTCATACCCGGCTCGTACAATTCCAACAGCGCATCATAACGGTGGGTTAAAGTGCCCGCCGCCCGCACACCCGCTTCCTCCCGGGCTAGTTTTACCACTGCTTCTAAATTCGGTTTAAAGCCCGCCCAGTCATTATTTTTGCGCTGCTCCCGCCAGGCGTGCTCGCAGGTTGAAGTCGCTAAAGACTGCGCCTGCACCAAATCCTCCGGCACTTGGCTGGCCTGCTGCCAGCGGCGTTTAATTGCCGCCAGGCTCGCCTGTTGTTGCGGCGTTAATTGTTCCTGCTCGGCGGTTTTAATCCACTCTGCCAATTGCGGCGCTGTAGTATTTTGATGAATCAACACCGCCAACTCCGCCATAGCCTCCCCCCGCGCCGCGTTGCCACCTGCTGGCATCATAGCGGACTGATCCCAACTGCAAATGGCGCTTAGGTGGTTGTAGTGGGAAATTTTGGTGAAGTGGTGGTGTAGTTGTTTGTAACTCATAGCAGCCCCCAATGGCGTGCGAATTCTTTAGATGAAATTTAAGGCCGATTTTTCTCGGCCTTATACTCTCGGTAGGGCATGGAATTTTTGTTTATACACTGTTGATACAATTCTTGCGTGGGTTCTTTATTACACTCTACCTGAGCGCTGCGCTGGGCGGTGTTGTAGGCGGCGTTCTCGGCGCATCCGCAGATTAAGACCAGAAATATTGATAGGGCTAGGTTTTTAGGCTTTGACATAGGCATTTAGCCGCTTTTTATTAGCAAAAATTAAAAATATTTTGAAATATATTGAGACCAATTGGGAAAAATTGGAAATAATGAATAGCGAACACTGGCGCACTCCATTGTTAATGAATATCACTCACTACAAATTAATACAGCCTCACCTTTACAACCAATGAAAACATTAAGGGAATACATGAATTACCTCAGCCATCAATCCAACAAATGACCCAATAGATTACTCAACTCCTCATCACATAACACGACCCACCTAGAAAAGGCGGAATAGGCTTGATCCCTCCGAAGCAAAATACCTATCTTTTCAAGTGCAATCTGCTTTTCTGAGTCCGTAGCGTCTACAGCAAAATAACTAACCATATACTTTGACAGCAGAGCAAAGCGCTCCCATACCTTGCTGCGCAAATAAGCTGCCGAAATTTTTTTTATTCACACTAGAAGCATTATTGTAAATTTCATTTAGCAGTTCACACGTTTTTATTACTCGGTCATACTGAGACAACGCCTCTACAACCAACCGGCTAGATCGTGGCGAATGCGGCGGCAAGCACTTAATTGATTCGAAGACGTTCTCACCAGGATTACAGCAATCCAATATGTCGTCATATCTTGTCGACTTAATATTATTGCAGCGAGCACACGCAAAATAGAGATTACCCCAAGAAAACTTCAATGCTTTGTCACCCTTGTGCGACTTTAGGTGCTCCACATTTAAATCAAGCGGCTGCACAGTCTCACACAAATAACATTTTTTATAGAAAATATTCTCCAGCGCCTGCCAAACATCATTGTCGTCGTATTTCTTCTGCTTCAGCAAAGAGGGCGGTGCACATGGAGTGCGTTCAACATTGAACATTTCAAACTCCAAAACCTGCTTTTCCAAGCGAGATTTTAGCTCGATTCAAATAAAACAATGACTCTGGATCAAGCTTATCCTCAGCATCATCAATTTCAAGCACCAACTCACGCATTCTTGTGAAATTTGGCTCCGGCATCCCAGCCAACGTCGCCAATTCAATTATTTTGCCCTTGAGAATATCTGATACAGCTAAAACACCAAACAAACCTTCAAGCAATGCTTCGTAAGAATACATTGATACATCTCCAACCTCCTCACCACGGCTCATATCATATATGACCGCGTTATCAACTGAAGATACAACAAATGGGGAATGGGTCGAAACTATAAACTGCACACCAGGAAACGACTTTGTCAAAAATGCAAATATCTTCCGTTGCAGCGAGACATGCAAATGCACATCGATCTCATCAATAAAAACCACTCCCGATAAGTCCTCGGGATTAATCTTTTAAGCTCCACCCTTGCTATCAATTCGGCATATATTGCCAAAATTGAAGAAAACCCTGACAACAACTGTTGAAAGCTATATGGAGCTTTGCCATTTTGATTAATTAAAAATGATTGTGATTCTGAGTTAAATTGCAATACCAGTGAAGCATCCTCAAATAATTCCCGCAGGTCGGCTTCTAGCTTATCAAACCACATTCTGATATTTTCAGCTTTCGAGAGGTTATCATCCAATGCTTGCGCATACGCTTGTTGCGTTTTATGGCTAACCAAAAAGCCCTCGAATACTGCCGCAAATGTATTGGCTGCACCAGACCCTGCCTCCCTAGCCAACTCTGCCAAGCTCTTTGACGATGCGGATTCGCGGATTTCTGCTTTTCGGTGCGCGTCAAAGCTGACCAATACAGCTTTGTGCGCATGATATGCAATCACAAAATCCTCTAGGTATACTAGTCCAACCGCCAGTTTCTTCAATTGCCCCAATTCTTTCTGATGCCTTTGCAACTCACTTTGCCAAAATGCGTGCTCCTGACTTGCCTTACTGCAGCTTGAAAGCCGCTGCTTTGCGTCCGAATAACTTTGCTCAACTTCCCGCAAACTTTTATTATTTCTTTCGATAACTCGGCTTCTAAGTTCGCCAAACAGGAGATTTATCAACTGCGTTTTCCCGCAGGCATTTCCTCCTACCAATATCAGATTTTTTCCATCAAGCTGCAAATTTACTTTTTTTAAACCACCAAAAAGTTCTGCATGAATTGCGTTTACATATCTTGCCATGGTTTCCACCCTAACTAACTTTCATGGTAGTTTAATGGTCTAATCGTGAAACACCTAAAAAGCCAATCAGGCAATATGCTTATTGGTCACTGAAATGCCCTTCTTGCTTGCGCAACTCTTCAGCTGAAACCAACACCATTTGATCCCCCCTTCTAACAACCAATGCCGTATCAGTCTGGATTGCATTTTTTCTTGCCATAAGCGCAGCGCGCTGCATTGCAATTACTGCATCTTTTAACAATTGATCTTTAGCTAGACCTATATCTTCGCCTTTCATTAATTTTCTCCCCACTCAAGCAGTATCGGTGTTGTCCAAGTATTGTCGTAGAGTGACCAAGTATCTACGGCATGGCGATAGTATTGATTAAAATTATCTAGCCCCACAGCAAAGCGCCTGCGAATTACATGCTCAGGTATTGAATGCCCACCATGTTTAACACGTTGCTGCACACGAACAACCGCATATTCTGCCGATTGCAATGAGAGAAAAAACAAATAAACCCTGTAGCCTGCAAGCTTCCATTTTTCGATATGACGCAAATAATTTAAACCTGCTAGGGTTGTTTCAATGGCAAAATTCTCGCCGCGTTTTACGCAGTTTGCTATTTCCTGCAGCATCAAACGCCCGGCACTAATTGCTGCTTCTTCCGGTGCAAATGGCGACAGACCTGCAGCA
>DAOQGS010000267.1:0-5361 GCA_035338675.1 Cellvibrionaceae bacterium | reverse complement strand
CCACTTGCGGGGGCGGTGTGTGGCTGTCTGGGTCCTCGCTGTCGGGGATGCCGTCGCCATCGTCATCAAGGTCTTCGCTGTCGGGTATACCGTCGCCGTCGTCATCATCGTCCGCATTATCACCCTTGCCGTCGTGGTCGGTGTCGCGGGTTTCTTTGGGGTCAAACGGGAAGGCGTCTTGGTTGTCGGGCACACCGTCTTTATCCATATCCAACGGCGAGTAGGGCTCGGGGTCTTCGGCGTCGGGGATTTGGTCGCTGTCGTCGTCGGGATCAACGCTGTCGGAGAGACCATCGTGATCATAGTCGCCATCTACTGTGCCATTGCCCTGCAGGCTGCGCAGGTAGGCGGTGATGTTGAGCGCGCAATCCTGGTTACAGGCTGGGGTTTGTTCGGGCTTGTTTACATGGGGGCCGATATAGGCCTCAAGTACTAGCTCGTGCTCACCAGCGGCATCTTTTACCAGGTACTTATTCTTTAAGGGGAAGAGCGCTGGTGCCACCATGGTGCCCTTGCCATCGCTGCCGTGGCAGGAGGCGCAGGTGCTGCCATAGGCCTCGCGGCCTTTTGCCGCATCCCCTACAGGTACGGGGCCAGGGCCGGGGACGTGGGCATCGGGCGTGGTGGGGTTAGGGTCGGTGGCATCTGGGATGGTGTCGCCATCGTCATCGTCATCCGCATTGTCACCTTTGCCATCGTGGTCGGTGTCTTTTTGCTCATTGGGGTTGAAGGGGAAGGCGTCTTTTTTATCGCCTACGCCGTCTTTGTCGCTATCGAACTGCTCAGATGGGTCGTTGGGGAAGGCGTCACGATCGTCGGACACACCGTCACCATCGGCATCCGGTGGCAGGTCAAAGTCAAAGTTAGCCAAGGCTTCTTTTAAAGCAGCTTGGTTAAGGCCTGATTCGCGATGAACTCGGCCAGCTTTTTGGAAATGGCCGATACGCACATAGGGTTTGCTGTCGGAGCTGTCGTTGATGACCGCCAGGAACATGCCGTCGTTGTCGTCAGCGCCGAAGGTGGTTTGCAGATATTCCGGCATGTTCACCATTAACAGCTGTACGCCATTGGCTTCATAGGGCTGCTGGATGCTCCACTGGCTCATTACCGCCACACCGGCGGCGTTTTTCAACTGCGTAAAGCTGCTGGTGTCGCCATTCATGCGCTGTACGTAGAAGGCCACGGAACCAGCGGTGGCATCGCCACCACCTTGTATATAAGCGTAGATTTCGCCATTGGGGCTATGGCTCATCCAGATACCCTGGCCTGGGTTGCTCATGACGCTGTCGATGGGGTGGATCATATCGCTGAAGCTATCGGCGAACACCGGCTTGCCATCAAGCCACTCCAGGGCCAGGCCGTTATCACAGGCCAAATTCCCCAGGGGCATCTCACCACACTCCACTGTGTAGGTATCCATAAGGCTTACCGCCTCGATGGCCAACACGGAGCCCTGGCTAAATAGCGCATTGGGGTTTTGCAGGGCTTCTTCCACCCAGAGTTTATCCACCAATTGATCCATAGCGTGCTTGGCAGCGGGGGCTTTGAAAGCGTGCACTTGCCATTTTTCCAATATGTTGCCCAGGTCATCCGCCTGCTCGAAGGTAACACCGGCATCGCTGATATTAATCATGCCGTCGCCACTGGCTTGTATCCAGCCAGCGAGGGTTAAGCGGAAGCCTCCCGACTCGCCCTTGCCTTCGTCAGCCTGCCAGGCTTGGTCTTTAGGGTTCCAGAAGTGGGCAAAATCGCCGCCGCTATTAATGGTGAAATAACCAAAGTTCAGGCTGTCGCTCTGGGTTTCGGGGTTCCAGCGGCGCTCGCCAGCGGTGCTGCTAAAGCCGCCGTCTTCACCTTTGGCATCTAGGGTCACAGCCGTATCCGCCGCCGCCATAGGGCTAAACAACACCGCAAAACTCGTCTTACAGGTTAACAGTGTCTCACTGGCGCCATTGCTGTTGCGCACCAGGCTCACCTCTTCCACGGCGGAGCCATTGACTGTGCCGCTGCTGGCCAGGCTGCCGTTAAAGATCAAGCGCGAGCGCATAAATAGGCCTTGATCCAGGGTGTGTTCTTGGCGTTGGTCGAAGTTAAATTGGCCAAAGGAGTTGATGCGGGCGGGAATGCCTTGGCTGACTTGGAACTTGCGATCCTGGCCGGTTAAGCGCAATTCCGCCTCTTTTTGCTGGATGTAGTACACCTGGGATTGCAGGTCGTTAAGCTCGTTGCCGCAGAGTTCAGCGGCTTTTTGCTCGGCGAGTTCTGAGCCGGGTTTAAGGGTTTTGCTCTGCTCTTTAACGGTGGTATCGAGCAGATAAAAGCCTTCCAGCTTGGGCGGGTTGTCGCACAGGTCGCCCTTGCCGTCGCTGTCGCTGTCGGTTTGATCGGAGTTGGGCACCAGAGGGCAGTTGTCGGCTTTATCGCTGATGGAGTCCCGGTCGGTATCGCGCTCAGCAGGGTTAAGCCCTTTCTCAGCCTCTTCTAAATCGGACAGGCCGTCGCCATCATCGTCCAGGTCGGCGTTGTTGCCAATTTTGTCGCCGTCGGTGTCTTTGGACTCTTTAGGATCTAGCGGGAAGGCGTCTTGGAAGTCCTTCACACCGTCGTTGTCATCGTCCTCATCGCACACATTGCCCTTGCCGTCATTGTCTGTATCAGTTTGCGGGCCAGGTACATTGGGGCAGTTGTCGAGCTTATCACCCACGCCGTCTTTATCCGCATCGGCAGATTCTTCGCCATTGCGGGGGAAGCGGTCATTAATATCGAGGACGCCGTCGTTATCGTCGTCGTCATCGCTGCGGTCGCCCTTGCCGTCTTGATCAAAGTCGAATTGTTCTTCTTTGTTTTTCGGGAAGGCGTCATCTTTATCCGGCACGCCGTCGTTGTCGTCGTCTGGGTTGGGTTGCAGGCCGCCATCATCGGCCAGGCCGTCTTTGTCGGTGTCCACAAAGGGGATGCCGGGTTTGTTGGCATCGTTATCATCTGGGTCTTGGCCTTTTAACCAGCCGTCGCCGTCGTTATCTTCCCTGAGTTTGATCTTGGCATCTAAGGGCGCAGGGTCGTCGTTGTTGGGTACGCCATCGCCGTCCGCATCGGCATCACAGGCATCGCCTATCTTGTCGCCATCGGTATCGGTTTGGTTTTTGTTGGGCACAAACTTACAGTTGTCTTTGTTGTTACCTATGCCGTCGCCGTCGGTATCCAGGGTCTCTGTGGCGTCGTTGGGGAAGGCGTCTTTGCCATCGCGCACACCGTCTTTATCTTGGTCTGGGTTGGACGGGTCTTTGTCATTCACATCCGGCAAGTCGTCGCCATCTTTGTCGGCATCCTTGTTATCGCCTATGCCGTCTTTATCCAGGTCAGCACTTTCGGTGGGGTCAAAGGGGAAGGCATCGGCTATACCGGCGCGGTTCTCTTTACTGTTCGGCACGTCGTTGCCGCCGGTATTGTTGGGCACGCCGTCGCCGTCTATGTCGTCATCCAGGTTATCGCCAAAGCCGTCGCCATCGGTGTCTTTGGAGGAGCGTTTATCCAGGGGTAAGGCGTCGTCCACATCGGGTACGCCGTCGTTGTCATCGTCCTCGTCGTAGAGGTCGGCCACGCCGTCTTTATCCGTATCCACAAAAGGTACACCGGGCACCTTGGCATTGTTGTCGTCTGGGTCCTGGCCGTTGGGCCAACCATCGTTGTCTTGGTCGTTTTTATTGCTGCGGGTGGGGTCTAGGGGGAAGGCGTCTTGGGCGTCGGGTACACCGTCGCCGTCATCGTCGCTGTCTTCGTTATCGCCCTTGCCGTCTTTGTCGGTGTCGCGGGTTTCGAATGGATTGAGGGGGAAGGCATCCTGGCTATCCTCCACTCCATCGCCGTCGTCATCGGTATCGGCATTGTTGCCCACGCCGTCTTTGTCGGTGTCTTTGCTTTCGGTTGGGTCATTGGGGAAGGCGTCCTCGCTGTTAAGCACGCCGTCGCCGTCTTTATCCGTGTTCACCACCGCCGCAATCACCTCGGTGACTATCTGGCCGTTGGTGAGGTTGTCCGTGTTGGTTTTGGTGCCGGTGTCTTTGGCTTCTGAGGCCAACAGGGTTTGAATGCTGCTGACCGGTACATTGGTGCCGGGGATTAACAGGCTGCCTGGGTCGGTTTCCACAATCACCGCCGCCTGGTTGGAGTCGTAGACGGTAAGGGCCTTGTTGTCTTTGTCCTTGCCATCAATTTTGCCGTCGCCTAAGTCCTGGGCCAGGCTCAGCAGCACATCCCGGCTGTCGGCGCCGTTCTCGTTATTCTGCTGAATGGTGTGGATGATACTGGCCGCCCCGGCCACCGCGGCACGGTAGGCGGCTACATCTTTTAACTCGCCGGTGGTGTTGGTGTTATCAGTGACCAAAGGCGGCGTGGTGAAAATATTTAAGTCAGAGGACATGCCCATACCCAAGGCGGATACAACCTGGGTGGCAGACTCGCCCAACTTGGTGAGTAATTCTTGGCTGCTGGCGCCATCGCTGGTAACGCTGGCCGCAAGTCCCACCGCCATGGTGGTTAAAGGGGTGGCGTAAACCGGTTTAGCCGCACCGTCTTTGGTTACTATGGTGCGCACCTCACCAATCACCGGTTTTTTGCCGGTGTTCAAATCCAAGGTGGCGTCGGTGGAGGTAATCACAATTAAAAACGGCCCGTCTTCACCGGCGGGAATCACCACACCACTGAACAGTGCAGCGGCATCGGTAACACCTTCATCCAACAATTGGCCTTCTAAATTCGCCTTAGTGGTATCAACGCGATACACCCTCACCACCGCGTTGGCCATAGGGCCATCCACCGCAGCGCCTTTTAGGGCGATACCGGAACTGGACGAACTGGATGAGCTGGAGCTGCTCGACGAGCTTGAGCTGCTGGATGAACTAGAACTGCTTGAGGAGCTTGAGCTGCTCGAAGAACTTGAGCTGCTCGAAGAGCTGGAACTACTGGATGAACTGGAGCTGCTGCCCGAAACCACCGGCGTTGCCGTTGATTTGGATTTACCGCAGCCCGCCGTTGCCAAGAGAGTTGCCAGCAGCGGGATCATCGCCAAGCCGGTTGCTGTTTTGCCAAGTGTTTGCCATTTAGAATTTCTTTTCATGAATTCTTCCACCGTTGTTGTTACCTCATTACAGCACCGCGAACGAATCGCCAGCGCCTAACATCCAGTGGAGTATAGCCACGCTTTTTTTATTGAATTAACAGCACCTGCAGCGCCCACAGCGGTAGCGAAACACCTGCAAAAAATAAAGGCGGTTTTTTATATTGTTTGTTTCCAACAAAATTGCATCGGTAAAAAAAGCGAATAAAAAATGGCGGCATTCTGACTATTAACAACAGGAATTT
>DAOQGS010000266.1:0-5398 GCA_035338675.1 Cellvibrionaceae bacterium | reverse complement strand
CTGCACGCCAAGCTGGAAAGCGGCGAGCCGGTGCTACTGGAAGACAACCGCCATTTGCTGATTAATTATTTTTTACCCAAGCAGAAGGCGGTGCTCACCCTGGCAGTGGCAAGCCCCGCAAGCTCCAACGAGCAGGCCAGCATCACCCTCACCTTGGTATTTTATTGCGGGCTCATTCTTATCCTGGTGTTGTGCCTCTACCCCCTGGTGCGGCGCTTGATGTTATTGCAGGAATCCGCCCGCGCCTTTGGCGCTGGCGATCTTAACGCCCGCTTAGCGCCCAGCCGCTGGTCCTATATCCGCTCACTGGAGGAAGCCTTTAATCAGATGGCCGAACGGGTGCAAAGCCTTTTGGCTGATAACCGCCTGCTCAGCCGGGCCGTCTCCCACGACTTAAAAACCCCCATGGCCCGCTTGCGGTTCGGTTTTGCCATGCTCGAAGAGGCCCAAACTGCCGAGCAATCAACCCGTTATTTACAGCGCATCGAACAGGACTTAAGCGCCATGGAGGCCCTTATCAACCGCTTGCTGGAATACGCCAAACTCGAAGAAGGGCAGATCAAACTCGACCTGCAGCCCCTCAACCTCAATAGCCTGGTGGCGCGCCTCTGGGAGCATGTGCGCGACGACGAGCACAGCCTAGAGCTTGCCCTCGCCCCGGAGGAGCTGTGGGTACAAGCAGACAGCCACTACCTGGCCATGCTCATTAACAACCTGCTGAGCAATGCCCTGCGCTACTGCCGCACGCGCGTCTGCCTGCGCACCGCCCGGCACAAACACTCCGTGGTGTTGAGCCTCAGCGACGACGGCCCCGGCATTCCCCGTGAAGAGCACCGCCAGGTATTCAAACCCTTTGTGCGCGGCCAAAAGGTTAATTCCAGCGGCCAGGGGCCTGCAGAGGGCCACGGTATGGGGCTTGCCATAGTGGAGCGCATCGCCACCTGGCATAAAGCGCAAATCCATTTGGATACGGATGCAGCCCTGGGTGGGTTATGCGTGCAACTTAGGCTTGCCGCGATAGAGTTTCCTGCGGGAGCCACTGAATAAGTCTGCAGAAGAGAATCTATGCAACTTACTTTGGCGGGCACACCGTAGAGATATGCTAGGGCTATTATTATTCGCGACAAGAGGCTTAAACAGTTGCCGCCGGTGGTTCAACAAAAATACCGATTATGATTAACACCCAGAACAGCGCACCGAATAACAACCAGAGAATATTGGCCGTCGTAAAACGATCATTGCTTGCGCCCGCTTCATCGCCGCAGGCAATATTAATTGCCCTTTGTGCCTTGAGCATTTGCAACCCGATGGGAATTAAAAGCACGAACGAAACATAATCCAAAATGCTGACATGGAAAACCCTATTGCCCACCATACTCAGCACATTGGAGAGCACAACTAAAATCACCAGCCCGGTGGCCAGGGCATTCGGGTCCCACTCTACTTTGCGGCTGTCCTCTTCAAGCTTAGTTTGCACCGCATTAAATAGTGAATGGGTAAAAAACACCGAAAAAATACCCCGCATAACCGGCATTACGCTCTCCCCCGTAGCTGCTTTAAATAGGCTCCAGTTTTTATACATCCAATACACCATATACATGCCTACGGTGCCCAAAAATAACACCATGCATTTCTTATTAGCCACCACATAAAAATACGGCTGGTTAGCCTGTTGGTGAGAAGGCAAAGGTTCGGCTTTAGGGGGTGTGTAAATATTCTCGCTCACGGGTTAACTCCTCTTTAACACTAAAAATAGGGTGTGATTTTCAGCACTTTTTAGATCAGCTGGATGTGATTCTCGCACCGGCTAAAAACGATCAGGTGTGTGTTTTAGTGCTGCAAGCCCACGCAGCTATGCACCACTGCCACATCGCGAATCGCGCATGCCGCTTGGCTAAATCCTTTTTAATTTCCCGCCTCCTTTTTAATTTTCCGCCTACTTATTAATTTTTGGCCCACTTAGGAGAGTAATAAGGTGTACTGAACCTCTAAATCACCCCAAAATACTCGCCTAGCGCAGGCTTTATGCCTGCCCACGGTTGTCACAATCACGCAATATCGCTTCTAACTCGGCGGGTTTGGTAGGCTTACTTAAAATATTATCCATGCCGTATCGGCTGAGGCTATCGGCCGCTTGGTCGAACACGTGGGCGGTCATGGCCGTAATCATAATAGGCGCGCCATTTGTGCGGCGCATATTCAGCGCGCGAATCTGCAGCGCAGCCTGCCAGCCATCCAGCACGGGCATTTCGCCATCCATTAAAATTAAATCCACCGCCTGGGGATGAGCGCTACAGTAATCCACAGCCGCGCGGCCATTTTCAACCAACACAGGTTCAATAGCGTATTTTTTTAATAAACCAGTAATAACCATTTGGTTTACCGGATTGTCCTCCGCCACCAACACCTTCAGCGCACTAAAATTGGTATAGGTTTTTGCAGGCGCTCTACCCTCTTTAGCCCAGCTGATACCTAAAGCTAATTGCGTGAGCGCTTGATAAAAAGCTTTATTGCTACAGGGCGTTACCAATAAACGCATAGCCGCATCTAAATGCGCTGCGAATTGCGCGCAATATTCCGGCGCCACAATTAACACCGGTATATCACTCACCTCGCGTAGGCGCTGTATAAAATCGGCTAAATTTTCATTATCAGCACTCTGCTGTATGCAATGGGCCATCACAATAACAACCTGCTGCTGTGTTTGGGCGGGCAGCGCATTGAGCAGCGCGCTGCGATTGGGCAAGCGCTGTAGCGGAATATTGTGGTAGTGTAATAGGCCAATAAAATGCTCTTCATAAAAAGAGCCGTCCGGTGTTAAATAAACCCCCGCGGGTGCCTGCATAATTTCTACTGCTGGTGCAGAATCCTCCACACACTGCACTGGCACTGTAAACCAAAAAGTTGATCCTTCGCCTGGGCGGCTTTCCACACCGATACTGCCGCCCATTAACTCCACTAATTGTTTACAAATAGCCAGGCCCAAACCTGTGCCGCCATAGCGGCGTGTGGTGGAACTATCCGCCTGGCTAAAGGGCTTAAATAACCGCTGAATCTGCGCAGCCTCAATGCCGATACCGGTATCTTGGATTGAAAATAACAACGCAGGGGCGGCCTGCTCCGCCCTGGCGGCAAGTAATTTACCCTGCACCACAATGCGGCCCTGCTGGGTGAATTTAAACGCATTGCCCAATAAATTCACCAGCACCTGCCGCAACCGCACACCATCTCCCAGAATCGATTGCGGGCACTCAGGCGCATAGGTGATAACCACTTCAATATTCGCCTGGCGAGCCTGGCGCAAAAAAAGCGCGGCGCTTTCATGCAAAAGGGCTTCAGGTTGAATAGGCGTAATATCCAATTCAATTTTATTGGACTCTAGTTTTAAATGATCCAATATTTCATTAATTAATTTAGTGAGGGTCTCGCCGGATTGCTCAATGGTAGTAACGTATTGGCGCTGCTGCGGGTTCAACTCGGTTTCAGCTAATAAGTGCGCCAACCCAATAACGCCATTCATAGGCGTGCGAATTTCATGGCTAACCGCCGCCAAAAATTCACTTTTCGCTTGGGAGGCGCGCTCCAATTGCAAGGTGCGCTCCTGCACTTTTGCCTCGAGGTGCAGCGAATAAGTATTGAGCGCTTCGTCTTTACGCTTAAGGGCGCTGGTCATCTCATTAAACGTGCGCGCCATACCGCCCAGCTCATCCGAGCGCGCAAGCAAATCCACATCCACCGCCGGTGGCTGAGCAGATTCATCTGCCGTTAAACTCTGCATTACCCGGGTAATACGCATTAAGGGTTTGCCCACCATGATGCGCAGAATAAAATAAAAAATAAACGACAACAGGGTTGTTTTAAATACGGCGCTAACCATGGTAATAAAAAAGGTATGGGCGGCGCGGCTTAAAATAACATCGGAATTACTGGTAAGCAGCAGCGCGCCTATTTTTTGATTACTTGTAAAGCCACCGGTATAAAACAGATCGTATTTAAACACATACTCTTCTAAAAACGGCTTGGTGAGCTGATGCAGTAACGGCCAATCGGAAAACAAGCGGTGTTTTTCCGTGGTGGGGGCGAATTCGTGCAGCACACGCGCGTTAGCATCCAACAGTTTAACGCTTAACACATCGTAATTAATGCCCAACACCCCCTGCAGCGTCACACGCGTCTGCTCCTCATCCACATTCCAAAGGGATTTGGCAATAATCGGCGCGAATGTGGTAGCGATATTTTCTACCTCCTGGGTGAAGCGCTGTTTTTCATTTTGATATTCTAAGGCGAGCTGCCCGATGGTTAACACAATGGCCAAACTGAGGTAAATAGCTAAAACCACTTGTACTAGGCGCGCCGCTAATGAAGTAGTTTTAACTCGTACCATGTGTGGTGTTCGCCTCCGTCGGCATTCTGGTTGTGGTCGTGAAATAGTAGCAAACACCACAAGGCGCACAGTAATGATTGCCAAACCCAGCGGGCAGCCTGTCTGCTAAAGCTATAGGGATCGTGATTTTTTCACTTGATGTAATGTTCGGCTGACTGCTGGTTCAACTAAGCTGCTGGGCAAAACCCGCGTTAACCTATGGCCTGGGATTATAAACGCTGTGGAGGCTTTTATCAGCCAATTAAAACTCTTGCGCAAACCCAAACCCCGCCACCCCATACGGCTAGATGCTATAAGAGCCATTTTGGCAAGCTAGCCTATACTGTTTTGATCCCCTGCGTGTAGGCAAACTAGCCATAGGCATGGGTGAACTACTGCTATAAAATAACAAAAAAGGCACACCACATAAAAACGCAACTGAAAATGCACATGGCCATCTGTTGAAATACCATTTACCACTTTTCAATAGCCAGCTAAAAGCGCCTCAGAATAGCGATAACACAAGTATTTAAGGGCTAACATCATGCGCATCATTATTGTTGCGCTCGGCATATTATTGGCGGCTTATGCAACAGCCGCTGATGAACTGCGCGTGCGCTATCCATCGATTCAACACCCCTATTTCGCTAAACGGGATGTGTATTTTGTCACCCTCCTGCGCATGGCGCTGGAGCGCTCAGGGGAGCCATTTAAATTAATTAATGTGGATTTCTCTGAATACAGCGAGCGGCGCAGTGTTCTGCTGCTACAATCCGACCAATACGATGTGCACTGGATGAACACCACCGCCGAACGGGAGCACGAATTATTGCCCGTGCGCATCCCCCTGTGTAAAGGCGTTATCGGTTGGCGGGCCTTTTTTATTCGCCCGGAAGATCAAGCGCGGTTTGATAAAATTAATGTCATCAATGATCTGCGCCCGTTTATTTTTGTGCAGGGCCACGACTGGGCGGATTCTGACATTTTGCAAAAAAATGGTTTAGTCCCCATATTTTCCTCATTTTTGCTGTTGCT